>JAYTWE010000388.1:0-1648 GCA_043744055.1 Magnetospirillum sp. | reverse complement strand
CAGGCGCAAGCGCATCTGTTCGACCTCGCGGGTAATTTCAGCGGTCTTTTCCGCATCGCGCTGCTCGCGGCGATTGGTCTCCATCTCGGCGGTCAGCGCGGCGATTTCCGCGTCGAGCGAAGCCAGGCTGCCATGAGCCTCGGCCTCGTGCCGCTTCAACATTTCGGCCTGCAACGCATCTTCTCGCAGGTTGTCGGAAAAGCGGATGGGATGGCTCCCCACCATTTCCGCATCCAGCCGAACCAGTTGAGCATCAAGGCTGGACAGGGATTCACGGCTGGTGGTGGTATCGGCCTCGGTGAAGGTGGCATCCAGCGTCGCCAGAACATCACCCTTCCTGACCGGCTGACCGACCCGCACATTGATCGAGCGGATGATGCCGGTCTCCAATGGCTGAATGACGATTTTACTGGAGGTGGTGACAAGACGCCCCTCGGCGGTCACCACCCGGTCAATCTCGGCCAGCGAAGCCCAGGTGATGGAAAAAACAATCAGCCCGACGATGGTCATCAGGGTCCATTCGGCGGCGCGGGGCGTCGGCCGCTCCTCGATGGCGACGATGTCGGGCTGGAATTCCAGCAAGTCGTCACGGCGGGCGGGCCGATGCGCAGTGTGGCTGGCCACCACATCGCGCAGACGCGACGCCACCCCGTGAGCCACGGCCATAACCCCAGACTGAGCGGCGGCGGCGGCGACCATGATGGACCGACTGGTCGGCAACGCCGAGGCCTCCCCCCGGCGGACCAGCCGAACCTTACCGATGGCGGCGGCGGTAGCCTCCCAGACACCATCGCAATCATCACCAAGATCGGTCCCGGCCCGCAGCACCGCCAACACAATTCCGGCCTTGGTGAGACGAACTTCTCCGGCGGCCACGGTCCAGCGCCCGGTGCGCACAGAACCTTCGCGGAAAATGATATCGCCGTCGTTGAAACCCAGAGTATCACTCATGATTGGGGCGCCATGAAGCGGGTCTGTTGGCTCCACAGATGCTGATATAGCTCGGAGCTTTGCAACAGTTCGTGATGGGTGCCTGAATCGACGATACGGCCCTGATCGAACACCAAGATGACATCAGAGCCGGTCAGACTCGACAGCCGGTGCGAGACGATCACCAGAGTTCTGCCCTTGGCGATATGGCTGAGATTGTCTTGAACGATGGCCTCGCTCTCGGGGTCCAGTGCGCTGGTGGCTTCGTCGAAGATCATAATCAGCGGCTGAGGCAGCAAGGCACGGGCGATGGAGAGGCGTTGCTTCTGACCGCCCGACAGATTAGAGGCGTTTTCTTCCAGCAGAGTGTCATAGCCTTGGGGCAGTCGGCTGATGAACTCCTCGGCTCCGGCCGCCTTGGCGGCGGCGGAAATCTCGGCAAAGCTGGAACCCGGCTTCGAGACCGCGATGTTTTCTCGCACACTGCTGCGGAACAAGAAGCTTTCTTGCACCACCACTCCGATGGAGCGGCGCAGATGGGGCAGGTCGATTTCACGGATGTCGTGACCGTCGAAGCGGATCATGCCGTTTTGCGGCAGGTAAAGCCCCTGCAACAGCCGGGTGAAGGTGGTCTTGCCCGAACCGGAACGGCCGACAACCCCCACCACCGAGCCTTGAGCGATCTTGATCGAGACATGATCCAGCGCGGGAATCGGGC
>JAYTWE010000387.1:0-2791 GCA_043744055.1 Magnetospirillum sp. | reverse complement strand
CCTGGCACTCCCATGGCGAGAAAGCGCCGGACCGACAGCGGCAAAATCCGCTCCACCACCAATTTTTGCGGCACATAACCCACGATCTTCGCCAAACGTTCGACCCGCCCCCGGTAGGGCGTGATCAATCCCAGCGCGACCCTCAACAACGTGGACTTCCCCGCTCCATTCGGCCCGACAATGGTGATGATGCGACCGGCGGCAACCTTCAAATCCACCGCATCAAGGACCGTGTTGCCTTGAAAGGCCACGGAAGCGCCCTGCACATCAATCAGGCTTGAGGCACTCATGAAACGCCCTCTTTCTCACGGCAGCTTGGGCACAGACCTTCCACCTCGATGGTCTGCCGCCCGACCGAGAAACCGAGTCGTCCCGCAGCCTCCACGATGGCATGGGATATGGATTCATCATCCAGCTCCGCCGCCGCCCCGCATTGGGAGCAAAGAAGAAACGCACCGGCATGGACCTGCCCCGGCCGAGAACAGCCGACGAAAGCATTCAGCAGAGCGATACGATGAACCAGGCCGGTACGGACCAGGAATTCCAACGCCCGATAAACGGTGGGCGGACCTGCCGACCATCCTTCTTTCGTCAACAACTCCAGCAGGGCGTAAGCCCCCACCGGCTGATGGCTTTTCCATACCAGCTCCAACACCCGACGCCGGGTTTCAGTCAGCTTGGCCCCCTGGCGACGGCACTCGGATTCGGCGACATCCAAAGCGCTTCGGATACAAGCGCCATGATCGTGTTGAGGAACGGGAAAGGTCATGCTTGGAAACCAGCTGATGTTATATTATAACGTATCGACATTCTTATCATCGCACGGAGCCGCCAAATGCGAAAGAGCCTCCTGACCACCGCCCTCCTCGGGCTGATCTTGGCCCAGTCAGCCACCGCCGCCGAAGCTCCGGCGGTGCTGGTCAGCATCAAACCGCTTCACGGCCTGGTGGCATCGGTCATGGCCGGAATCGGCACCCCCGGCCTGATCGTCACCGGAGCCAATTCCCCCCACGGCTATGCCATGAAGCCATCGGATCGCCGGGCCGTGGACAAGGCGGCGCTGGTGATCTGGGTCGGAAAGGATTTCGAAACCTGGCTGGAGCGCCCCTTGGCCCAGGTGAAAGGCAAGATCGCCATGCAAGAGATTCCCGGCATGACCATCCTGCCCACCCGCGAAGGCGGCGTATGGGAAGCCCATGACCACGGGCATGATGGGCATAAGGATGACGGGCATAAGGATGAGGACCACGACGAGGTGGATGGTCACCTCTGGCTCGATCCCGACAATGCCGCCCGGCTGGTTGATGTGGTTGCAGACAGACTGAAAGCCATCGACCCCACCCATGCGGCAACCTATGCCGCCAATGCTGCCGAGACCAAATCGCGCCTGGGCAAACTGGATACGGAGCTGAAGACTCGACTGACGCCCTTGGCTGGAAAGCCCTATGTGGTGTTCCATGACGCTCATCAATATTTCGAGAAGCGCTATGGGCTTACTCCGGCCGGAGCCATGACGGTGGACCCGGAACGGCCCTTGGGGGCGAAACGGCTAGCGGCGCTCCGCGATCGGCTGAAGACGGCAGGAGCATCTTGCGTTTTCCGCGAACCCCGTTTCGGTGAAGCCGCCGCCCGCACCCTGGCGGACGGCGCCAAAATCCGCACCGGTTTGCTGGACCCCGAAGGAACCATGGTCGATCCGGGCAAGGATGCCTATTTCGACCTGATGAATGGGCTTGGAGCCGCACTTTCTGATTGCCTTTCCGCCCGCTGAACAATGCTCGGGCTAACGAGCGTGATTCAATCTGGTTGAAAAAGGCTCTATATGAAGGACATCGCTTTCCTTGAGGGTCTTTACATGTCCGCTATTGATTCCACCGCCGCCCTGGACCGCCTCAGCTTCAACACCGACGGTCTGGTCCCCGCCATCGCCCAGCAATTTGATTCCGGCGAGGTCTTGATGATGGCCTGGATGAACCGGGATGCCGTCGCGGAAACCCTGGCAACCGGTCGGGTGTGCTATTGGTCGCGCTCGCGCAAGGGCTTGTGGCGCAAGGGCGAAACGTCCGGTCAACAGCAGCGGCTGGTGGATTTCCTGATCGATTGTGACGGAGACACCATTTTACTGAAGGTGGATCAAGACGGCGTCGCCTGTCATACCGGACGGCGCACCTGCTTTTATACCGCCGCCCGCAACGACGGCCTGACCGAAGTGGAAAAGGTCATGATCGACCCTAAGGAGTTGTACAAGAAGTGAGCCTGATCCCCGTCACCGTCCTGACCGGTTTTCTCGGCAGCGGCAAAACCACCTTGCTCAATCATCTTCTGGCTCAGACGGGCATGGCCGATACCGCCGTGCTCATCAATGAGTTCGGCTCGGTCGGGCTGGATCATCTGCTGGTGCGGGAAGTCGCCGAAGACGTGGTCCTGCTTCAATCGGGATGCCTATGCTGCACCGTGCGCGGCGATCTGGTGGAGGGAATGCGCGATCTGTTCATTAAACGGGTCAAGGGCGAAATCCCGGAATTCGGCCGAGTGGTGATTGAAACCACCGGTCTGGCCGATCCAGCCCCCATCATTCACACCCTGATGACCGATCCTCTGATCGCCAGCCGCTATAAACTGGACGGTATCGTCACCACCATCGACGCGGTCAATGGCGAACGCACCTTGAATGCCCAGGCCGAAGCGGTGAAGCAGGCCGCCGTGGCCGATCGGCTGATTCTCACCAAGGCCGATATCGCCGACCCCACCAAAGTGGAAATGCTGCGCGAACGGTTACGCCAGTTGAACC
>JAYTWE010000386.1:0-2853 GCA_043744055.1 Magnetospirillum sp. | reverse complement strand
TCGCAACCTTTGCAGATTTGCAAGGTCATGTTGCGAAGATCTTCGCAGCACCGCCCTTTTCCTGAGCCTTCGTATTGCGCCCCGATGCACTTTGCGAATATGACAACATCGACCCGCCACTCTTCCCAGCCGGAGGTACCCCCGAGATGCATGAGATCATTCGCCAGCTTGAGGAAAAGCGGGAACGCGCCCGCCTAGGAGGCGGCGAGAAGCGGATCGCGGCGCAGCATTCCAAGGGGAAGCTGACCGCGCGTGAGCGGATCGAATTGTTGCTGGACCCGGACTCGTTCGAGGAATGGGATATGTTCGTCGAGCATCGCTGCCATGATTTCGGCATGGCGGAGCAGACGACACCGGGTGACGGCGTCGTGACCGGATATGGGACCATCAATGGCCGCCTGGTCTTTGTGTTCTCTCAGGATTTCACCGTGTTCGGCGGCTCGCTGTCGGAAGCTCATGCCGAGAAGATCTGCAAGATCATGGACAAGGCGGTCCAGGTCGGCGCGCCGGTCATCGGTCTGAACGATTCCGGCGGCGCCCGCATCCAAGAAGGCGTCGCCTCGTTGGCCGGTTATGCCGAAGTGTTCCAGCGCAATGTGATGGCCTCGGGCGTGGTGCCCCAGATCTCCATGATCATGGGACCCTGCGCTGGCGGCGCGGTGTATTCGCCCGCCATGACCGACTTCATCTTCATGGTGAAGGATTCGTCTTATATGTTCGTGACCGGCCCCGAAGTGGTCAAGACGGTAACCCATGAGACAGTGACGGCGGAAGAGCTGGGTGGGGCCGTCTCCCATTCCACCAAATCCGGCGTCTGCGATCTGGCTTTCGAGAACGACGTGCACGCCTTGTTGCAGCTGCGCCGCTTCATGGATTTCCTGCCCGCGAGCAATCGTGAGAAGCCGCCATACCGTCCCACTTCGGACAGCCCCGAGCGCATCGAACACAGCTTGGACACCTTGATCCCCGACAACGCCAACAAAGCCTATGACATGAAGGAACTGATCCTGAAAGTCGTGGACGAGGCGGATTTCTTCGAGGTTCAGCCCAGCTATGCGGGCAATATCATCGTGGGCTTCGCCCGCATGGAAGGTCGCACCGTCGGCGTGATCGCCAATCAGCCCATGGTCCTGGCGGGCTGCCTGGACATCGCATCCTCCATCAAGGGTGCGCGCTTCGTCCGGTTCTGCGACGCCTTCAACATTCCGATCCTGACCTTCGTGGATGTGCCCGGCTTCCTGCCCGGCACCGCCCAGGAATATGGCGGTATCATCAAGCACGGCGCCAAGCTGCTTTACGCCTATGCCGAATGCACCGTGCCCAAGATCACCGTCATCACCCGCAAGGCCTATGGCGGCGCCTATGACGTCATGAGCTCGAAGCATCTGCGCGGCGATGTGAACTTCGCCTGGCCGACGGCGGAAATCGCCGTGATGGGTCCCAAGGGCGCGGTGGAGATCATCTTCCGTGGCGATATCGGCGATGCCGACAAGATCGCGGCCCGCACCGAGGAATATCGGGCGAAATTCGCCAACCCGTTCATCGCGGGCCATCGCGGCTTCATCGACGACGTCATCATGCCGTGTAATACGCGAAAGCGTATCTGTCGCAGCCTTGCCATGCTGAAAGACAAGGATGTGAAGAATCCATGGCGCAAGCACGGCAACATTCCGCTCTAGGCAGCGAATGGAGCAAACACGGGGTAAGGCACGAATGAATACGCAGAGATAAATCTTATCTGTGTTCATTCGTGTCGGTCGAAATTCTTTCGCGCCGGGCGCGGCTCTCCAATGAGGGGATAGACAGATGTTCAAGAAGATTCTGATCGCCAATCGCGGCGAAATCGCCTGCCGGGTTATCAAGACCGCGCGCAAGATGGGCATCAAGACGGTGGCGGTGTATTCCGATGCCGATAAGGACGCGCTGCATGTCTCCATGGCCGACGAAGCCGTCGCCATCGGCCCGGCGGCCTCGTCCGAGTCCTATCTGGTGATCGAAAAGATCGTCGCGGCCTGTAAGGCGACCGGCGCCGAAGCGGTGCATCCGGGCTATGGCTTCTTGTCGGAGAAGCGCGCTTTCCAAGAGGCTCTGGCCGAGGCTGGCATCAAGTTCATCGGTCCCGATGCTCATGCCATCTTCGCCATGGGCGATAAGATCGAGTCCAAGAAGCTGGCCCGTGAAGCTGGCGTCAACACGGTTCCCGGCTTCCTGGGCGTCATCAAGGACGCCGACGAGGCGGTCAAGATCGCCCGCGAGATCGGCTATCCGGTCATGCTGAAGGCGTCGGCTGGCGGCGGCGGCAAGGGTATGCGTCTGGCCTGGAACGATGCCGAGGCCCATGAGGGCTTCACCAGCGCCACCAATGAGGCTAAGACCAGCTTTGGCGACGATCGGGTGTTCGTGGAAAAGTTCATCGAACAGCCGCGCCACATTGAAATCCAGATTCTGGCCGACGGACAGGGCACCACCTTGTATCTGGGCGAGCGCGAATGTTCGATCCAGCGTCGCCACCAGAAGGTCATCGAAGAGGCTCCGTCGCCCTTCCTGACCCCCGAGACCCGCAAGGCCATGGGTGAACAGGCCTGCGCCCTGGCCGCGATCGTGAACTACAAATCAGCCGGTACGGTGGAATTCATCGTGGGCGGCGCCACCGGGGAATTCTACTTCCTGGAAATGAATACCCGCCTCCAGGTGGAGCATCCGGTAACCGAAAAGATCACCGGTCTTGATTTGGTCGAATGGATGATCCGCGTCGCCTATGGCGAAAAGCTGCCCATGACCCAAGATGATATCAAGCTGACCGGCTGGTCCATGGAAGCCCGCGTCTATGCCGAGGACCCCTTCCGCGGCTTC
>JAYTWE010000385.1:0-10462 GCA_043744055.1 Magnetospirillum sp. | reverse complement strand
TGGCCTTCGAACCCTTGACCGATGGCGTCCAGAGCCGAGCCGATGCGTTGTATGTCCTGGGCTTCGCCCCCGGTGACTATCCTGACGCCCGCACTTTGCGCGCCAAATTTCGCATGTTGGCGACCATTCATCACCCCGACAGCAATCACGGCGACCATCAGCGCATGAGCCAACTAAACCAGGCCATGACCCTGCTCCGCGATTCCATGTAGGGCGTCTCTTCGCCCTGCCATGGCAGCCAACAGCAATCCCCCACCATCCCAAAGGCGGAGTTCCCAAGCCGGGTAAAAGAAAAACCCCTGCCGCAGTGAAGCGACAGGGGTTATCTCAATTGGTCCACCGGGCTAGTCCACCATCCCTTTGTCGGGGGCGGTGAAGGCCGCAGGAAACCTAGTAGTAATTACACGCTGTAATAGATCTGGGCATCGGCCTCTGATCGGGGTCAAAGCCAGAGCTGGCCTCAGCTTCAGCGCCACTGTCAAACGGTCGTGACCCACAGTGCTACACTGGCGGGCTGATCGGCGTGAGCGGCCCGGCTCGGTGTTGGTGAAGGACTTCAAGTACTGGTTCCCCCTGATCGGTCTGCACACCGGGATGCGGGTCGAGGAGATCGCCAAACTGCGAACTGAAGATGTCCGTCAAGAGGATGGGGTCTGGTGCTTCGACATCAAGAAGGCCAAGACCAAGGCTGGCGAGAGGCTGGTGCCGATCCATCCCCGGCTGATCATCCTGGGCTTCCTCGATCATGTGAAGTCGGTCAAGGACGAACGTCTGTGGCCGGAACTGACGCTCAACAGCGAGGGAGCCTATAGCCATCGCTTCGTAGTCTGGTTCCCCGAATACCGCCGCCTGATCGGCATCGACCGGGAGGGACTGGTCTTCCACAGTTTCCGCCACACCTTCGTGTCGCGGCTGGAAGAAGCCGGGGTGGACACGGTGAAGATCGCCCGCATCGTCGGCCACAAGATCACCAACATCACGTCAGGAACCTATGGCGGAAAGATGTTCACCCCCTCCAAGCGACTGGACACCTTCAAGGATGTGGACTTTGGGGTGGACCTTCCCACCTCATGCCCAAGGCATAGGGGGCTACAGGATCGTGGCATAGCGGCGCAGCTCGGCCACGGTCTTGGGCAGGGTCTGGGCTTCCATTGTGTCGAGATAGTCGTGGATGGCCTTGGCCGGGTTCTTCAGCCGCTCCCGGCAGGTGCGGACGGACTCCAGCACCCTGGCCAGATCAAGGTCGAGTTGATAGCGAATGAAGTCGTCGGGGTGGATCACCTCCAGCCCATAGGGGGCCAGGGCGGCGGCGGGAAAGTCCTTGAGGTTGAAGGTGACGATGGCGTCCGCCCGGCAATGATAGGCGGCGGCGATGACATGGCGGTCGTCAGGATCGGGGCAGCCCAGCATCAACGGGATCAAGGGTTCAAAGCCGGTGACCAGACTGTCCCGAGCATGGGCATTCATCAGGTCACGGACCTTCTCCAACTTGTCGCGGGTCAGGTCGGGGCGGTTCTCCAACAGATTGGACATCCACTCTTCATGGATTTGGTCCGTCCAACGGGCACGGAACAGATCAGCCAAGGTCAATTGCATCAACAGGTCACGCAACGGGGCCGGATACAGCACACAGGCGTCCAGCACGACGGTGAAGCGACCAGCCATCAATAGCCCATCCCCAGGTCCTGGGAGGCCCGAGCCAATTCGTCCAGAGCCTGGGAGCGGTCGGCGGTCAGGCGATCCTTGTAGCCCTTGACGTCCTGGAACCTGACGCGGCGATGGGTGCCGACCTTGTGGAAGTCGATTTCCCCACGTTCCAGCAGCCCAATCAAGTGAGGACGCGAGACGTTGAGGAAGTCGGCGGCCTCCTGCGTCGTCATCTCGGCATGGATGGGGATCATGGTGACGGCGTTGCCTTCCGCCATCTCGGTCAGGATGTGGGTCAACAGCCGCGCCACCGACTGGGGCAGCACCAGGGTCTGGCCGTCATCCAACTGAACCCGCAACTCGCCCCTGGCATGGCCCGCCAGAATACGCCCGGACGCCTCGGCGATCCGGGTCTCGGCTTCCGTCGGCACAACGGGGTCATAGGCCTTCAGGTCCGACATCGGTCTCTCCCGCATATTGGTAACAGCCTGTGGCCCTTCATATGGCATCCAACCGCAACAAACGCAATATCCGAAACAACCGCAGTGGCTATCCGAGTGACTGGAGACCTTTGTGGTCGTTGATTTCGGGGCGGACCTGTCGCACCTGACCGGGAAGTCGGTGTCGGGGCGTGAACCAGTTTGCCAAGCCATCGTCGATGTCGCATATAGACGTAGCCAAAGACCAGCAGACACCACGATACACCTGCGGCAACATACACCTCCACCTGGGTGAGGTCATCGCGCTCTCTCTTCCTGCGTTGCTTCTCGAACTCCGAAACGCTTTGAGAGCAGCGAAACCATTGTCGATGAAAATGTTGGACGACACCACTCGCACTCCTTTGAAGCGCATAACTTTGACATCATACTACCATTCCATGCATCAACAAAGCTCTCGCCCCAAAGGAAAACCCCCGCCAGTTTCCTGACGGGGGCCTCCAAAATCAGTCTCCTTGACTGCTACACACACCGGCTACACAGTCGTCGCCGGGTGTGGCGCAAAGCCAAGGGTTCCAGCCATTCCAACTAAACCGAATAATACATCTGGAACTCGACCGGATGCGGGGTGTGTTCGAAGCGGTGGACTTCTTCGTATTTGAGTTCGATGTAGCTCTCGATGAATTCCTTCGAAAACACGTCGCCCTTGCACAGGAAGTCGCTGTCGGCCCGGAGGCTTTCCAGAGCTTCACGCAGAGAACCGCACACGGTGGGGACCTGCTTCAGCTCTTCCGGGGGAAGGTCATACAGATTCTTGTCCATGGGATCGCCGGGGTGGATCTTGTTGGCGATACCGTCCAGACCGGCCATCAGCATGGCCGAGAAGGCCAGATAGGGGTTCGCGCCCGGATCGGGGAAGCGAACTTCGACGCGCTTGCCCTTCGGCGAGGCCGAGTAGGGAATACGGCAAGAGGCCGAACGGTTACGGGCCGAATAGGCCAGCAAAACCGGGGCTTCAAAGCCGGGGATCAGGCGCTTATAGCTGTTGGTCAACGGGTTGGTGAAGGCGTTGAGGGACTTGGCGTGCTTAATGATGCCGCCAATGTAGTAAAGCGCGGTGTCGCTCAGATCGGCATAGCCCGAACCGGCGAACAAGGGCTTACCAGCCTTCCAGATGGACTGATGGACATGCATGCCCGAACCGTTATCGCCATAGATGGGCTTCGGCATGAAGGTTGCGGTCTTGCCATAAGAGGCGGCGACGTTGTGGACCACATACTTGTAGATCTGGATCCAGTCGGCGGCCTGAACCAGGGTACCGAACTTGATGCCCAGTTCATGCTGCGAGGACGCCACTTCATGGTGATGCTTTTCGATGGGCAGACCCATTTCGCCCATGACGGTCAGCATCTCGGCACGCATGTCGACATGCGCGTCAACCGGCGGAACCGGGAAATAGCCGCCCTTGAGGCCCGGACGATGACCCAGGTTACCCTCGGCGAAGTCCTTGCCCTGGGCTTCGACGCCGTCTTCCGACGACAGCTCGTAATAGCCCTTGTTGATGCCGACCGAGTACTTCACGTCGTCGAAGACGAAGAATTCAGCCTCGGGGCCGAAACAGGTGGTGTCGCCCACGCCCGAAGACTTCACGAAAGCCTCGGCGCGCTTGGCGATGGAGCGCGGGTCGCGGTCATAGAGCTGGCCGGTGGCGGGCTCGACGATGTCGCAATTGATGATGAGTTGCGGCTGAGCGGCGAAGGGGTCCATGACCGCCGACGAAGCGTCAGGCTTCAAGATCATGTCGGATTCGTTGATGCTCTTCCAGCCTGCGATGGACGAGCCATCGAACATGATGCCTTCGTTCAGCATCTCGGCGTCAACGGTGGACACGTGCTGGGCGGTGTGCTGCCACTTGCCGCGCGGATCGGTGAAGCGGAAATCGACATACTTAACGTCGTTTTCCTGGATCAGTTCGAGGACCTTCTTGACGTCGTCGGACATGGTCACATTCCTGAAGTTGTGAGGTGGTATGGATAAGGATTGGGGCGTCGAGCTTAGATAGCGTCGTTGCCGCGCTCGCCGGTGCGGATGCGAATGGCTTCCTCAACCGTCGAGATGAAAATCTTGCCGTCGCCGATCCGGCCCGTATGGGCAGCCTGCTGGATAGCCTCGACGGCACGTTCCACCAGATTGTCCTCGATAACCAGCTCGATCTTGACCTTGGGCAGGAAGTCCACCACGTACTCAGCGCCGCGATAGAGCTCGGTATGGCCCTTTTGCCGTCCGAAACCCTTGGCTTCGGTCACGGTGAGTCCCTGGAGACCGACTTCGTGAAGGGCTTCCTTCACCTCGTCGAGTTTGAAGGGCTTAATGATCGCTTCGATCTTCTTCATGAAACCGCCGTCTAAAGGAGTGGCGTTGAACCCGCGTCAAACGCGCGACTCATTTAGCACGGGACGTGCCAGTTCTGCCACCGGGAAAAGTGGGGGAAATCAGCATAGTCATCCACCATTCTGCCGTAAATTCGGGCAATCACGCCTAAAACTTAAGCAACCACGACGAGTCCACTTCTCTGGCATGCCGTAATTGGGTGTTGCCAGCCGAGGATTCAGCTGGAACCATGGAGCCCTGCCCGGTGAGGGGGGTCCCGCCACCGTGCGTCACAGATGATGTTCGGAGGGTCCATGACCGCCAAGACTCCTTCCCTGCCCCGCGCCTGCGCCTTGGTCGGGCCTTTCGCCAGCGGCAAAACCAGTTTGCTGGAAGCTCTCCTCTTCGCGTCGGGGGCTATTTCCCGGCAGGGCCGCATCAAGGATGGCTCTACCGTGGGGGACAGCGCCCCCGAAGCCCGCGCCCGCTTCATGAGCGTGGAGCCCAATATGGCCACCACTCAATATCTGGGCGAGACCTGGTCTTTCATTGATTGTCCTGGCTCGGTGGAATTCCAGCAGGATTCTTATAACGCGCTGATGGCGGTGGATGCCGCCATCGTGGTGTGCGAACCCGATCCGGCCCGCGCCGTCATGGTTGCCCCGGTGCTGAAGTTCCTGGACGAGCGCAAGATTCCCCATCTGCTCTTCATCAACAAGATCGAGACCGCCGGAACACGCCTGAAAGAAACCCTGGAGGCCTTGCAGGCGGTCTCCGACCGGCCACTGATTTTGCGCGAGATTCCGATCCGTGACGGCGATGCCGTCACCGGCTATATCGATCTGGTCAGCGAGCGGGCTTATCAATACCGCCCTGGCCAGACCTCGCAGATGATTAAAATTCCCGACGCGCTGAAAAGCGAGGAGGCCCTGGCCCGTCAGGAGATGCTGGAACACTTGGCCGATTTCGACGACCACCTGATGGAAGAGCTGTTGGAAGACATCCAGCCGCCCACCGACGAGGTCTATGCCGATCTGGGCAAGGATCTGACCGACGACCTGATCGTGCCGGTCTTTTTCGGGTCGGCCGAGAATGACGGCGGCATCCACCGCCTGTTCAAGGCCTTGCGCCACGAAGTCCCCGATCCCGCAACCTCCGCCAAACGTTTGGGCGCGGCGGTCACCGGAGGGCCGCTGGCCCAAGTGTTCAAGACCGTTCATGCCGCCCATACCGGCAAGCTCAGTTTTGTCCGCATCTGGCGGGGTGAGTTCACCGATAACCAAATCGTGGATGGCTCACGCATTGGCGGTATCTACGCCATGACCGGCGGCACCCCCACCAAGGCGGGGAAGGCGGTTCAAGGAGAGCTGGTTGCTTTCGGACGCCTGGAGAGTGTGGCGACCGGGGCGGTCCTGGGCTCGACCGATACGGGACTGGCTCCGTGGCCGAAGCCTCTGGCGTCATTATTCGCGTTTGCTCTTGCCGCCGAGAAGAAGGGCGACGACGTCAAGCTGACCGGAGCCCTGGCCAAACTGTCCGAGGAAGATCCCTCCCTGACCCTGGAACACGGAGAATTCGGTGAACTCGTCTTGCGCGGACAAGGCGAGATCCACCTTCAGGTGGCCATCGACCGGCTGAAAAGCCGTTTCAACATGCAGGTCGTCACCGATAAACCCACGGTCCCCTATAAAGAGACCATCCGCAAATCCGTCTCGGTTCATGGCCGTCATAAGAAGCAATCCGGCGGTCACGGTCAGTTCGGCGACATTCATCTCGACATTGCGCCGCTGCCGCGCGGAGAAGGCTTCCAGTTCGTCGATAAGATCGTCGGCGGCGTGGTGCCGCGCCAATACATTCCCTCGGTGGAACATGGCGTTGCCGAATTTCTCCACCAGGGGCCGTTCGGGTTCCCGGTGGTGGATCTATCGGTCACCCTGACCAGTGGCAGCTATCACGCGGTGGACAGTTCCGACATGGCGTTCAAGACCGCGGCGCGGATCGCCATGAGCGAAGGCATGCCGCAATGCGATCCGGTTCTGCTGGAGCCCATCTTGCTGGTGGAGATTTCGGTTCCCTCTGATTTCACCGCCAAGGCCCAGCGGATCGTCACCGGCCGTCGCGGTCATATCTTAGGCTATGACGGCAAGGACGGCTGGCAGGGTTGGGACACGGTCAGCGCCCATTTGCCTCAGGCGGAAATGGACGATCTGATCGTGGAGTTGCGCTCGCTGACCATGGGAGTCGGGACCTTCTCGGGAGCCTTCGATCACCTCCAGGAGATCACCGGCAGAGTTGCCGATAAGGTTGTGGAGCAGCGCAAGCAGGCTTTGGAGAAAGCCTGACAATCATGAGAACCGGTCGAGGGCATAAACCTCGACCGGCTCCAACCGCCCCCGGATAAGAGCTTGGCGCAGACGGTCGGCGGGAAGGTCCAATCCCGCCACCTGCGTGGTGTGGCGCGAGACCACCACGGCGCAATCAAACTCCTTGCACAAACCTTCCAGCCTTGCGGTGGTGTTCACAGTATCGCCGATGGCGCTGATGATCTGTGAGCGGGGCGGCCCCATGGTTCCCACGATGGCTTCACCCAGATGGATGCCGATGCCGATCCGCAACGGGACCGCCAATTCGGTGGCTAAATCGCGGTTGATGCGATCCATGGCGGCCATCATGGCTTTGGCTCCAGCCAGGGCGTCCCGCGCCGCTTGGGCGGGATCTTCCCCCTCCAATCCGTAAAGGGCCATCAGCCCGTCACCGGTGAAATTGGAGTAATGGCCGTTGGTAGCCACCAGGGCTCGGTTCATCTCCAGGAAAAAGCGGTTGAGGATGAACAGCACGTCATAGGGCATGCGGCTCTCACCCAAAGTGGTGGAGCCGCGTAAATCCACGAACAGAACCACCACCTCACATTCCCGCCCATCCAATCCGCCTTTTCCGACCACGTCTTGGGCGGTGGCATCGGCGGGCAGCAGCGGCATCACGGTCAGATCGGCGGTGGGGCAAAGCTGGCAAGCCAGCCGAACTTCCGGCGGTGCTCCAATCCGAGCCAGAGCCTCGACCTCCAACAATCCGGGAGGGGCCAGGAAATCCAGACCGTGCAGCACCCGGACCCGGCAAGTGGTGCAGCGCGCCTTGCCGCCACAGACTGAAGCATGGGCAATACCCTGACCATGCAGGGCGTCCAGCACGCTATCGCCCGGACTCATGACGATCTTGCTACCGCAAGACCGGGTCAAGATGATGGAGGCGGACGGTTTTGGATCAGTCATGGGGGCGTCTTTCATAATTACTCCCCTGATTTGGCCCGATAGGCTTGTTGGTACAAGGGCCAATGAAACGAAGCAGGGCAATCGGGTGAAGGAGAATGCTCCTTCGTATGTCTCGTCATCCCCACGAAAGTGGGGATCCATGGTAGGGACAAAAGAGAGGTCAGGCGCAAAAATACAGTGGTGGACACATGGATTCCCGCTTTCGCGGGAATGACGGCCTTGTTTGTGGGACGTCTCTCCTTCGCCCGATTGCCCTGTGAAACGAAGCGCAGCGACTTGACGCTGTGCCCATGCAGGGTATACCTGACCTGTTGGAATTTCCCCGGAGTGACGATCAGCCATGCAGCGCATTTTTTCCGGCGTACAGCCGACCGGAAACCTTCATCTCGGCAATTATCTCGGGGCGATCCGCAACTGGGTCCGTCTGCAATCCGAGTATGAGTGCATCTTCTGCATCGTCGATATGCACGCCATCACTTTGTGGCAGGACCCCAAGGAGCTGGTGAAGAACACCCGCGAGGTGACCGCCGGTATGATCGCCGCCGGGGTTGATGCCTCGAAACATATCGTGTTCAACCAGTCCATGGTTCCCGCCCATGCTCAACTGGCCTGGATCTTCAATTGCGTCGCCCGCATGGGCTGGCTCAATCGCATGACCCAGTTCAAGGACAAGGCGGGCAAGCACAAGGAAAACGCTTCCGTCGGTCTGTTCGCCTATCCCAATCTGATGAGCGCCGACATCTTGGCCTATCGCGCCACCCATGTGCCGGTGGGCGAGGATCAGAAGCAGCATCTGGAACTGGCTCGCGACACTGCTCAAAAATTCAACAATGATTACGGCGTTGAGTTCTTCCCGCTGCCCGAACCGCTGATCTTCGGGGCCGCCGCCCGCATTATGAGCTTGCGCGACGGGACCAAGAAGATGAGCAAATCGGATGAATCCGATTATTCGCGCATCAACATGACCGACGATGCCGAAGCCATCGCCCTGAAAATCCGCAAGGCCAAGACCGATCTGGAGCCGCTGCCCGGCACCATGGACGGGCTTGAAGGCCGTCCCGAGGCCTCCAATCTTCTGGGGATCTATGCCGCGCTGGCGGATCAGGAGAAGGCCCAGGTGGTTGCCCAGTTCGAAGGCCGTCAGTTCTCGGAATTCAAGAAGGAACTGGTGGATCTGGCGGTTTCAGTGCTGGCCCCCATCAATACCGAGATGAAGCGCCTGATGGCCGATCCCGGTCATATCGACGGCATTCTCCGACAAGGTGCCGAACGGGCCAACGCCATCGCCGCGCCCATCATTAGCGAGATTTACGAGATCGTGGGGTTCCATAAGCCGTGACCGTGAAGAAAGTCCTCGATACCGCCCTATTCGCCGCCCTTGGCCTGTTATCCGGTTTGGGAGCGCTGCTGCGCCATCCGTCCCGGCGCTTCGTGCTGTGGACCCTGACGGTGGTTGTGCTGTTGGGCTTCCCAGTGGCCATGCTGATAATCAGCAAGATCGACGACAATCCCAATTTCGTCCCCCAGCCCCAGGCGGTGGCCAATGGGCGTTCACGTGGAGTTGCCGTGGCCGCGGCGCTGATTACCCGCGAATTGGACGTCAATCGCTGGCGGGCCAATGATCCGGTCTTTCTGCCGGGCGGCTGGCTGCGCGATATGCCCGCCTTCCAGCTGGGTCTGGTGGGAGCTTTGTCCAAACTGACCGCAGCCATGGCCGGTGAAAAAGGTGTGGGCTATGGTCCCAACGGCCCGGACCAAAGCCTTAACAATGCCGCCGGTCTGCTGAAATATCCCGGCACGGTATGGAAATTCGACACCCGGACCTCGTGGTTGCCGGTGGCCTCGGCGGAAAAACAGTATCGTAACGCCCAGCGTTCGCTGGACCGTTACAACGATCTGGTTTCCAACGGTGGAGCCAGCTTCGAGCGCAATATTGATTCCCTGACGGTGGTGGTAGAGGCCTTGCTGCGCGATCTCGACGATTGCGCCGCCGCCGTGGATCATCACCTGGCCGCCGAGCGTTACCCATTCTTGGATTTCACCGTGGCGGGCGTGTTCTACGGCAATAAGGGCCGACTCTACGCTCATTCCATCGTGCTGCGCGAACTGGGCCGTGATTTCGAAGCGCTGCTGGCCGAGCGCCGTCAGACCGAGGCCTGGAACCGCATGGTCGAGCAGATCGCCATCGCCGCCCGTCTCCGGCCTTGGATGGTCTGGAGCGGAGCGCCGGATTCCAGCTTTCTTCCCAATCACTTGGCCGCTCAGGGATATATGACTCTGCGCGCTCGGATGCAGGCCGGGGAATTGCTGGCGGCACTAAACATTAGAAAACCGTAAAGTTCCTATTGCCTTACGTCTCGGTTGGAGCGAAAGTCGCTGATGCTCACATGCGCCGAAAGAGAGCGCGCGGGGTAGGGGGGGACGGAAGGAATGCAGATCTACCTTCCCATTGCCGAAATGTCGGTCAATGTCTTCGTTATCCTGGGGCTGGGTGGCGGAGTGGGATTCATGTCCGGCCTGTTCGGGGTCGGCGGTGGCTTCTTGATGACGCCGCTGCTGATTTTCATGGGTGTGCCGCCCGCCGTGGCGGTGGGAACCGAAGCCAATCAGATTGTCGCTTCGTCGGTGTCCGGCGTGCTGGCCCATTGGCGGCGCGGCAATGTGGATATCAAGATGGGGCTGATCCTGACGGGAGGCGGCTTCGTCGGCTCCACCTTCGGCGTCTTTCTCTTTCGCTGG
>JAYTWE010000384.1:0-6135 GCA_043744055.1 Magnetospirillum sp. | reverse complement strand
CCGTAGAACTTCCGTAAGCCGAGGGCTGGCGAGACGGGCGAAATATTGCCTTAGCCCTCCTTCAAGAATTAGCCGGTTCTCAATAGCTTCGAGGATAATTTTGGCGAGTTCCGCTTTAGTCTTGTCATCACCGACCATGATGTCGCTGCGCAGCAGCAAGTCTGGATTGGTCACCATCATCTTCAGCCCATAGGCAGAGTCCAATGACGACAGCCATGCGGCCAACTCTTCCAATTGTGGCACCACCCGCCCACCACCATCGCCCGGCGGGGTGATTAATCGGGTAATCCTGTCTTCACCAAAATCATGATGATATAAATATTCGGCAGCTAGAAACTCGGCGTAGGTCTGGTGAGCCCAGCCCACCAGATTGTCATCAACTCCCCGGAATACTCCTGTCCCCAGTACCTCTTCGACATCCCGCGCCTCAAACGTAAACGTTGCGCCATCGGCGGTCTCTATCGCAGGGGAGGCGCAGATATCCGTTAACGCCAGCACACCAATTTCACTGGTGAACCCAGTTTTGTCCCGACATTGGATGAAGGGGCTTTGGCAGAGGATCGACAGGGCGGCGATCCGCCGAGTGATGGCAAGGCGCTTGGAGGCACTCAAGCGCCCGATATGGCATTCTTGCCCTACTTCCCGACGCCACTCATTGGGATCGCGGCAAAGCTCCAGCATACCAAGACGGTACAAATCCACTTGCCGTGATGGCAGGGTGCCATTTTTTTGTTTCAGGCTCAGCAAGAGATTGAGGGTGACTGGTTTCGCTGCCAGGGATTGCCCATTGGCAGCATCTATTTCTACCATGAAGGGAGTTTCAGAAATCCCTTTCTTTCTGGCGGCCAAGGATACGTCTGAACGGCGCAACTGACACAAATGCCAGATTTCGACCGCTTCCTTCCCAAAAATATCCTTTAAAGCTTCGGTAAAACTGTCGGGCCATTCGCCATTTGATCGACAGGTGATGCGTAGTTTTAGACGACTTAGAATACTCTCGTCGTGGAGACGATCTTGCAATTCGCGTTTGAGGAATGGCGTGAGGGTGTTGATGACGATGCGACCTTCGTCAAGGCTGTCCAGAAACAGCGTCAGATGGTCGCCGGAGGACAGTGCGATAAACTCAGGGGTGTTGAATATCTTCTGCTCCAGGTTGTCTTCGGTTCCGTAGCTATTGAGGTCATGAAGTACGACGGCCATGCCTTCTGCTTTTAGACGGAACTTTTCCGCCTTCACGACTGTGCTTTTACCGATCCCTGGTTCACCCAGCAGGATCAGGCACGGAATATCGGCCAGTTGTGACAGCGTGCGATAATTCGGGAATGCGGCACCCCAGAACTCTTCGCCTATCTCAGGCAGATAGTCAGTGGTGGGGGCGTTGTGGCGCCCATCCCATCTTTGCCAGTAACGCGTCCAATTGTAGGTCATCATTGCCCTATCTTCCGACAGATGTCGTATCGTCGACACGGTAGCGGAGCGCACTCTCGCGGAACAAGGGAGCGATGCCATGAAAAAGATATCGTGCCATTGGCAGATTCAGCAAATCATAAGCATTGTGGGCTCTTGGTCCAGCGGATCGCGGTAGCTCCCCCGTTGTGGTAACACGGGGGGATCAAAATACATCGTCGGCGACCTCTCCCCCTTTCCGAGGGCAGGGCTGGAAAAGTCGGCTGAAGGTTCCCACTGGTCGTGGTGCCAGTGAGAGGCCGCCCCATCTGGGGCGCTCTCACCAGCAAAACTGCTTGCCGAGCCCTTGCTCTTGACCGAGGTCCCGGTCAAGGCGAGCGCAGCCCCCGCGCGTAAGCGCGGCTTGGCCTTGAGGGGGGCTTTGGTCAGGAGCCTCTTGGCGGGGAGCGGTCTTGCTTTGTCGTTTACGTTACGTGGAAGAGGCGAGCCGATGATTTTCCGTAACGTATGGGGGCCTGAATGTCGGTGGAGTGCCTTCAACCCTGTTCACGTAACGTGGGGGCGTGCGCCTCTGGGCTGGCTGGTTTCCACGTAACGTATACGGCCTCTACGTAACGTGTTTGGCGTCATATTGTCCCGACCTCCCGCCGTCCCGTTTACGTAAATATTCTTTTCCTGAATTTCGGACTCGCCAGAGGACAAAGAATGTCCTATGCGTACGATATGAACGCAACATCGTACACTCTCAAGGACATCGCCCTCCTGCTCTCTCCGGCGGGTGATGCCGAAACCGTCGAGAAGCTGGCCCGGCAAATCCGCCATTGGACCAGCCTTGATTTACTTCAACCGCTGGGAAAGAAGCATACCGGCACCGGAGTCAGCCGACGTTACGACCATCATGAATTACTCAAGGCGGCAATCCTGTCTGAGCTTTCCCGCTACCGGGTGCCGGTCACGGTTCTGGACGATAGCTTCGTCACGATGATTGACGAATACGCCACCTCGTCCGACTGGGCGGCGGCGATCAAGGGTGATGTGCCGGTCTTCCTGATGTTCGGGTTCGGCGATAGCGCCGTACGGACACAGTTGTTCACCGAGGCGTCGAAACACCCGATGCTGGCCCCAAAATCCCCGGACGACATTCCCGGAGGGGAAATTATCAGCGCCATTACGATCAACCTGTCCGCCCTGTTCAAGCGGCTGAAGCGATAGCTTTTTATTTCCCCATCAAAGGACAGAAAATGTCTTTTGGTCTCATGGAAGGAAACCATTTATGCCGACGTCACCGCCCGACCGTCCCCGCTTACTCGCCAGCGGTCTCGACAGTCTTTACGTCGCTTATTCCATCGATGTCTGCCAAGGCAGCCTCGACTGGGACGATCTCGGCTTCCGCAAGGAACGCCTGCGCCGCCAGCGCCATGCTGAATTCGCGGAAATCACTCTGGGCAGTGAACGCTTCGCCCTCAAACCCTATGGCCGCAAGCCCTACAGCTTCGTTCTCACCAACCCGCAGTTCGAAATTTCCTTAAGCGAACACATGCAGCCGCGCTGCTATGTCCAGTTCTTCAGCGAGGGGCTGTGGAAGCAGGGGCTCGACGCCCTGTTGGCACGGGTTGAGGGCTGGCTTGCCTCGATGGGGTTTCGTGCAACCCAGCCCAACGCGGTATCACGTGCCGACTGGGCCTTTGACTATGACCTTCCTGTCACTGATTTCCGGCCAGAGCATTTCGTTACCCGTGCCGCCAAGGAGGCTTCGTGGCGTGATCGGGGGGCGTTGCAGACCATCAGCCTGGGGGTGGGTGATATCGTCATCCGGGTTTATGACAAGGTTGCGGAAATCGCCCAGAAGAGCAGCAAAGTCTGGTTCCATGAGGTGTGGGGGCAAAGCGAGAATGTCTGGCGGATCGAGTTCCAAGTCCGGCGCGAACGCCTGAAAGCCGGTGGGATCCACACCACCAACGATCTCAAGATGCTGCAAAATGATTTGCTGCGCGAGCTTGCTGGCGGACACACGACGTTGCGCTGCCCAAGCGGCGACAGCAACCGCTCGCGCTGGCCATGGCATCCGTTATGGCGGGGGCTGAACGACGATATCGCTGTTCTGCCTCAAACCGGACTGGTTCGCGCCCTTGACCCGCTCATGCCGCTTCAGTGGCGCTTGCACCAGCAGACCAAGTCGCTCTATGGCAATTTCAAGGGGCTTGCCGCCATCATCGCCTTGATCGAGGGCAGCACGGTTCCGTCGAGCCTACCAGAAGTAATTCAAGCGCTTTCCGACCTCTTGAGCCGCTACCACGCCAATGATAATTGGGTTGAGGAGGTAGGGCGGCGGATCACGGCGCACGGCCTCGGACAATGGTAGGGCGTGTCATGCCTCGGCACCGGCAAGCCAGCAATGACAACTCTCCTGAGGAGAGGGCGCAACCGGTAACGACCGCCAAGCGGGCAACGCCACGGCAGAGCTATCGAATCGTGGTCGCCATGGACGATCCATTGCTGATCTTTGATAGCGAAGTCGCCTTGGTCGAGGCCTATCTTTCAGATGTGATCGGTCGCATCATCGCCAACGACAACTGAACCGGGGACCGTTCACCATGACCCAGCGTGTCGCCCTTTATCTCCGGGTGTCCACCGTTCGACAGGCGGAAAAGGACTTGTCAATCCCAGATCAGCGTCGGCAAGGGGAAGCCTATTGCATTGCCAAGGGCTGGCAGGTGGTGACGGAATACGAGGAAGCCGGTGCCAGCGCCACCGATGATCGCCGCCCGGCCTTTCAGCGGATGATCGGTGATGCCTGCGGGGCGGGTCGACCGTTCGATACCGTTCTGGTTCATAGTTTCTCGCGCTATTTCCGCGATGCCTTCCAGTCGGAATTCTACATCCGAAAACTGAGGAAGGCTGGGGTCCGGTTGGTGTCGATGACGCAGGAATCCGGCGATGATCCTCAAAGCCAGATGACCCGACAGTTCATGGCCCTATTCGACGAATATCAGAGTAAGGAAAACGGCAAACACACTCTGCGAGGAATGCAGGAGAATGCTCGCCAAGGCTTCTGGAACGGAGCCCGCGACCCCTTCGGTTATCGCATCACCGAAGCCGAACGACGCGGCGACAAGGCCAAGAAGCGTCTTGACATCCACCCCGGTGAAGCCGACATGGTTCGCCGCATTTTTGGGCTTTACCGCCATGGTGACGGGCAGTGCGGCCCTTTGGGTGTCAAGGCGATCGTGAGCTGTCTGAATGAGCGACACTTTCATAACCGAGAGGGCGGGCGCTTCAGCATCAAGACGGTTCATAAAATTCTGACCCGCACCGCCTATGTCGGATGGCATCTTTTTAATCGCCACGACAGCAAGACCAAGCAGATCAAGCCGGAAGAGGAATGGATCACTGTCAAGGTGCCGACGATCATTGCCGAAGCTGACTTTGCCGAGGTCCAAGCCCTTCTGCACAGCCGCAATCCCCGGCGAATGCCGCCGCGTGTGGTGTCGGGGCCAACCTTGCTCACTGGCTTAGCGAAATGCGCCACCTGTGGTGGCGGCATGACCATCCGCACCGGCAAGAGCGGGCGCTATCGCTATTACACCTGCTCCACCTGCGCCCGTTTCGGCAAGACCGCATGCAAGGGCCGCAGCGTGCCCATGGACCGCCTCGACGAATTGGTGATGGCTCAGTTGACCCAGAGGCTGTTCACCAAAGAGCGGATATCGGAACTGCTTGCGAAGGTGATTGAGCGCACAGCCAACAGCCAGGATGACCGGGAGACCCAAGGCAAGGCGTTAAACGGGGAGCTACGCGATACCGATAAACGGCTCGAACGGCTTTACGAGGCGCTGGGAAGCGGTGCCGTTGAGGCGGACGACACCTTTCGCAATCACCTGTCCGGCCTGAAACAGCGGCGAGAGGACACGTTGCGGCAAATCGCCATGATCAGCAGACAATCACAGGTGCCGTCTGCTCTGCTGTCGCCACGCAAAATCGAGGTATTTGCCGCTGCCATGGCGGACAATCTGGCCAACGGCAATGTCGCTTTTCGTAAAGCCTATCTGCGCATGTTTGTTGGTACGGTCGAAGTGGGGGACGAAGAAATCAGGATTTCCGGCCCCACCGACGCCCTGGTGCACGCCTTGGAATCCGCCGATGACCTTTCGGCGGGCATGGTGCCCAGTTTTGTACAGGAATGGCGTCCCCAGCGGGAGACGATGAAAGTTATGTCATAGGCCGCACAACCCTTGATTTCCGCCATGCTCAGAGGGTAGCGTATGTGTGAAATGTGTGTGTGTCGCGGGACTTCTGCCATGTATCTCCAGCTTCGTCGTCGCCTCTGGTATGCCCTCCATGAAATCCCCCTGGACGTTCGGTCCATCCTCGGTAAACCCCGCTTCGTCCGCAGCCTGGACACAGACAACCGCAAGACGGCAGAGCGGCGGGCCGTCATCCTTGAGCAACGATGGAAGCGGGAGATTGAACAGGCAAGGGGGGCTGTTGTTGATCCGCTGGAGGACGATGCCCGGTACTGGCAACGGGTGCTGAGAGAGGCCCCCGAGGAGGAAAAGCCGGTCATCATCGAGATGATTGCCGACGAGGCCCAGACACGGGTGGAACGGGCAGCGGATCACGCGGGTATCATCGACTATCGAGACCCGAGGTTCGATGATGTGACAGCCGCAGCCAACGACGATGCCGCCCGCTTCTATGCCCTGGCAACCGGGAAGCTGACCCGCATGG
>JAYTWE010000383.1:0-2189 GCA_043744055.1 Magnetospirillum sp. | reverse complement strand
TCCACCAAATCCATGACCGGCCATACTCTTGGGGCGGCGGGGGCGGTGGAAGCGGCTTTCCTGTGGCTGACCTTGTCCCGAACCTGGAATCCCGATGGGTTGATTCCGCCGCATCTGTGGGACGGTATCTCTGACCCCGCTTTGCCGGTTCTGGCCTTGGCCGAACCCGGAACTCGCCTTGCGAAAGGCGGGCGGGCGGCGGGCCTCAGCAACTCTTTCGCCTTTGGAGGCAGCAATTGCTGTCTTGTCTTCAGCCGGGGATGGTCATGACCGCTTGTCCCTGGCCGGTTGAACGGCTGCTTCCCCATGCCGCCCCCATGCTGTTGCTGGACGAGGCGCTGGACTATGACCAAGACAGTATTCTCGCGGCGGTGACCATCCGGTCGGATCATCCGTTCGCCACGCCGGACGGCATTCCCGCCCATGTGGGGATCGAGTTCATGGCCCAGACCTGCGGAGCTTGGGCCGGAGCCTTGGCCATGGAGAGCAATCAGCCGGTAAAGCTTGGCTTTTTGCTGGGCACCCGGCGCTACAAATCTGTGGTTCCGTGGTTTCTCCCCGGTGAGCGGTTGGAAATCAGCGCCAAGGTGGTCTTCCGCGATCAGGGAATGGGCGTCTTTGATTGTCGTATCACTGGCGGGGATGGCGCGGTGCTGGCTGAAGCCCAGCTCAGTGTCTTTCAGCCCGGTGACGGTTCCGATTCAGGGGAAGCATGATGACGAAGACCATACTGGTGACCGGGGCCAGCAAGGGGATTGGCCGCGCCATTGCTCACAAGCTTGGCCAAGACGGCTATACCGTGGTGGTGCACTACAACTCTGATAAGGCGGGGGCGCAAGAAACCCTGGACACGCTTGGCGGCAAAGGGCGGTTGATGGGATTCGATATTTCCGACCGCGACGGCTGCCGCGCCGCTCTGGAGGCGGATATGGGAGCCCATGGTCCCTTTTGGGGGGTGATCCTGAACGCCGGTATTGCTCGCGACACTGCTTTTCCCGCCATGGAGGACGAGGATTGGGATCGGGTGATCGACACCAATCTGGATGGCTTTTACAATGTGCTACGACCAATTGTGATGCCCATGGTCTCGGCGAGGAAGGGCGGACGGATCGTTACTCTGTCCTCGGTTTCGGGGCTGGTGGGTAATCGCGGTCAGGTCAATTATTCCGCCGCCAAGGCCGGTATCGTCGGCGCCACCAAAGCTCTGGCTCTGGAGCTGGCAAAGCGTGCCATTACCGTCAACTGCGTTGCTCCCGGCCTGATCGAGACGGGGATGATCGCCGATGTTCCCTTGGACGAGGCCATGAAGATGATCCCCATGCGCCGCCTGGGGCAGCCCGATGAAGTGGCCGGATTGGTTTCATTTTTGTGCTCCGACGCGGCGGGCTATATCACGCGACAAGTGATCTCCATCAATGGGGGGATGGTCTGATGCGCAGAGTCGTGGTCACGGGCATGGGCGGCGTTACCGCTTTGGGTAATGACTGGCCGACCATCCGTACCGCCCTTCGTGAGGGGCGGACGGGAATTCGGGCCATGGTGCCGGACTGGGATCGCTTTACCGGTGTGAATACCCGGTTGGCTGGCCCGGTGATGGCGTTCCACCCTCCCGGTCACTGGCCGCGCAAGAAGACCCGGACCATGGGCCGGGTCGCCACCATGGCGGTGGCGGCTTGCGAGGCGGCGTTGATTGATGCCGGTCTGCTCAATGACCCGGTTCTGACCAGTGGCCGCACCGGCGCGGCCTATGGCTCGTCCTTTGGCAGTCCCGACGCGGTTCTGGGTTTTTACGAGTTGAAGATGAACGGGGCGTCCCGCCATCTGAACGCGACCACCTATATCCAGATGATGAGCCACACCGCCTTGGTGAATGTGGGGCTGTTCTTTGGCATCACCGGGCGGATGATTCCCACGTCCAGCGCTTGTACTTCGGGCAGTCAGGCCATCGGCTATGCCTCCGAGGCCATTCGATGGGGCAAGGCCGATGTGATGATTGCCGGTGGAGCCGAGGAATTGGACATTACGGATTCAGCGGTATTCGATACTTTGTTCGCCACCTCGACCCAGAACGACACGCCTCATTTAAGCCCGCGCCCTTATGATCGTGACCGTGACGGTCTGGTGATCGGCGAAGGAGCGGCGACATTGGTGCTGGAGGAATATGAGCGGGCCAAGGCACGCGGCGCGAC
>JAYTWE010000382.1:0-4058 GCA_043744055.1 Magnetospirillum sp. | reverse complement strand
ATGTCGCCGATAAGGAAGCTCTGCGCCGTGCGGGCAAGGGCGGCGTATTGGCAGTGGTCGGCGATTCGACCAATGTCTTCACCAAGGGTCATTCCGGCTCTGAATCGGAAGTTCGCGCCAGCCTGATCGAGTTGCTGGGGCGGTTTGATGGCCGCATCGCAGTGTCTTGCTTTGCTACCAATGTGGCGCGGCTGGAAAGCATCGCCATCGCCGCCATGGCCAATGACCGCAACGTGGCCTTGGTGGGGCGAAGCTTGTGGCGCATCGATAAGGCTGCGCGTGAAAACGGCTATATGGCGGATCTTCCGCCCTTCTTGAACGATCATGATGCCGGTTATCTGCCCAAGGACAAAATTGTCTATATCTGTACCGGCAGCCAGGGCGAGCCCCGTGCTGCGTTGGCTCGGATTGCTTCGGGTGATCATCCTCATGTGGTGTTGGGAAATGATGATGTGGTGATTTTTTCATCCCGCATCATTCCCGGTAATGAGAAGGAAATTTACCGTCTCCAAAACGATCTGGTCCGCATGGGCGTCGAGGTCGTGACTGAAAAGGATGAATTCATTCACGTCTCCGGCCATCCGGGCCGCGAGGAGATGGAAGAGCTTTATCGTCTGCTTCAGCCGCGCGTCGCCATTCCGGTTCATGGTGAGGCCCGCCATCTGCAAGAACATGCCCGTTTGGCCAAAGCATGCGGTGTTCCTGAAGCCTTTGAGATTTCCAACGGGGCCATGCTTCGTCTGGCTCCTGGGCCGGTCGAAGTGGTTGATTACGTCAAGACCGGTCGCCTTTGTGTGGACGGTCCTCGGTTGGTGCGGCTGGATTCCGAGGTTCTGCGCAACCGCCGCCGAATGGTTTACAATGGCTCGGCCGTGGTCACCGTGGTGGTGGACAAGAATGGCAAGCTTGTGGGAGACCCGCAGCTGACAGCCTTGGGGCTGCTGGATGCTGGCCACGAGGCTGAAGAGCATGATGTGGTGGTGGACGCCGTCCGGGACGCCATCGAGGCATTGCCCATGAAGGCGCGGCGTGACGATAGCGTGTTGCGAGAAACCGCCCGCCTTGCTGTTCGCCGTTCATTGCGCGATAGCCACGGCAAAAAGCCCATTACTGATGTCCATCTGGTGCGCCTGCCAAAACCGGAATAAGGTATTGGTAGAAAACAGAGGATGCTTGGCCTATGTCATTGATCGAGTGGGATTCGTCTTTCAGCGTTGGTTCGACTCGGATGGATGCCGATCATCAACGGCTGCTGACTCTTCTCAATCGTCTTTATGATGCGTGGCATGGCGGCGAGGGTGTCGAGGAACTGGGCTGGTTGTTCGATGAATTGATGGCCTATGCCGACACCCATTTCGCGGCAGAGGAAATGGCCCTGAAGTCTCGGAACTATGCTCGCTTGGAAAAGCAGCAGACGGATCACATCCGCCTGAAGGCGTCGGTCTTGGACTTCCGAAGCCGCTATCTGAGTGGCGATAAGCCCGCTGCGTTGACTGAAGAGATGACCATCTTCCTCAAATCCTGGTTGCTGGAGCATATCTTGGGTGAGGACATGCTTTATAAGGCGTGTTTTCAGGACGAGTAGGTGTTGTCTCGTCTGTTCATGTGAGAACACCCGAAAGACCGAAGGGCTCTGCCCTTCACCCGCCAGGGACTTAGCCCCTGGACCCATTCCTTCTATATTCCAATGGGATCAAAGGGCATCGGCCCTTTGCGGGTTTGGGCGGAGCCCATATATCGCTCAGTTAAAGACGGCCTGGTAGCTGACACCGGTGGAGTCCTGGGCGATGGGGACCAAGAAGATGGTCATCTCGCCCAAATCCTCATGGGAGAGAGGATAGATCTGTTGGGGCAGAATGGCTGCCGGGCTGCGGTCCTTGAACAGCAGGGAGAAGGGGGGGCGCGTTTGCGTGCCGCTGTAATTTTTAAGTTCGGTGACGCTTTCTAAGATCAGCTGGACGGAGCGGGGCTCTTCCAGCTGAACCGTGAAGGGCTTTCCGTTCTGCTGGTCGAGGAAGGTGTTGATGGTCAGGTCTTCAAGGCTGATGGTGGTCATGGAAAGATGCTCTCCTTAGGTGGCGACGGCTTCGGGGGTCCATTTTAAAAGCCAATAGACCTGCCGCTCATGGTCTGGGGCGTCGGTGTCCTCTCGCTGGAATCCTTTGCGGAAGTACAGCCGCTGGGCGGGATTGAACTTCTCCACATGGATCGAGACGGCTCGGTTGGCGGCGCGGGCATCGGCGAAGATGGAATCGATGACGGCTCCCCCCAATCCCTGCCCACACCATTGCGGTAGAAAGGCGATATCGACGATTCTGGTCTCGCTAGGGTGGATTCTGTCCAGATACAGGCGACCGATGGCTTTGTCCCGGCACTCGATAATCATGAACTCGGATTCGGCATAATGGGTGGTGTAGTGGTGGGTCTGCGCCGCGAATTGCTGTTCCAGGAATGCGGTCTTCATGGCCGGAGTCCAGTCCGAAAGCGGAGCCAGCTCCTCTTGACGGGTCGAGGCGTAGAGGCCGCACAAAAAGGCTGTGTCGGCCCCGGTCTGCGGGCGCAGTCCGATGCCACGCTCTAGCAGCGGGGGCAGTAAGACGATGGGCGGACGTGGGGGCATGGTCGGCACTGCCAAAAACATGAGGGATGGAGGGCGGAGAAAACCGCCGATCCCGAACTGTCGGGATCGGCGGTAAGGCCTCAGCTAGGCCGTACGGGCCAGACACCACTGGTGCAGATGCAGAAGTTCAGTCCCAGATAGGGCTGCCGATTTTCGTGAGCATCCACACCGTTGGGATTCAAGCTTGTCCCTCCGGCTGGCCCCACCATGGGGGAGGCCATGGCTATGGGGGTTACTCCGGCTGGTGGAACATAAGTGAGGGTTGTCGGGATGGCGAAGTTGCGGGCCAGATAGTTGGTCGCTGACGGTGCATTCTGCAACAAGGCGGGGGCGGGGCCGACCCCGTTCAGGGCATGATCGTGGAGGGGCATACTGTCATTGGTCAGGGTGATTGCCTCGTCTCCCACCATGGTTCCGATGGTCCAGTTGGGCAGTCCACCGCGTGGATCGGTTCCGACGGGAAGGCAACCCTGGATATTGGGTAATTTGAACGTATTCGCACTGCCACTGCCATAGGTGGTTCCGATGATCGCGTACAGGACTTGGTTCTGGCGTTGATCTATCGTGGCGCCGTTGCAATAGGCCCAGTCCATGGGCGGGAAGTTAAAGCCGAACAGGCGGATTTCGGCGAAAAATGGCTCAGCCATAAGAAAGTCCTCCAGTCATTTTGTTTTATGTGGCGCGTTCAGGGAACGTACCGAGAAGAGAAATGATGAACGACACGGCCATGCTGGGCATGAGGTTCTTATGAGGGGTTGCGTTCCCTCCCGAAACTCCCAACGCCTGATCGGCCAGGGCAACGACCGGAGCCGCCGTGCTTGCCGCGCCGTACAAACCACCGGCAGCAGTGGTGGCGGGCAGGGCGTTGGCGGGGGAGTTCAGGGTTGCCGCCACAGTGCTTGCATTGAAGCTATGGGAATGAGACGGGATATTGGGGGGGGCCAAGGCGACGGTGGTGGAGCCGTCGGTTTGCCCAATGGTCCGGTTGCTCAGTCCTGTTCCCATTCCCTGGCAGATCGGGGTGCGTCCGCGCATGTCCGGGAGGGCGAATGTTGTTACGCCGTTCCCGCCATAGGTTACACCGATCAAGCTATACAGTGTTTGATAGGCGTTGATGTCGAGTTCACGCCCATCGCAGAACTGCCAGTCCTCTGGGGCGTAGTTCCCAGCAAACATACGGATTTCGCCAACAAATGAATCCATGGTTCTCTCCCCAATTTATTGAGTTGGTGTGATTTGTTTATTGGCGGGGCGGGTAGAGTCCCACCAGCGCGATACAGAAGTTCACCACGGAGTATGGCTGCATATTGTTGTGGCCGGTGGGCGTCGGGGATGCGGTGATGGAGGCTGGGTTAAGCGAGATGACGGCAGAGGCCGCCGGGGCATAGATATTGATGCCGCCGGAAGGCTGGGCGATCAGATTGCCCTTTACCGCCGA
>JAYTWE010000381.1:0-7750 GCA_043744055.1 Magnetospirillum sp. | reverse complement strand
CCTTCTTGCGGTCGGCTAGAGTCTTGAAGCGAGTGAAAGCATCCTCGACGGCGTTATCGCCCAGGTCGTAGCCCAATTCCTTCAGCTTGGCCTTGAAGGCGGCGCGGCCGGAATGCTTGCCCATCACCAGGGATGACCGGTTCAGGCCCACGGATTCCGGGGTCATGATCTCATAGGTCTGGGCATGCTTCAGCACGCCGTCTTGATGGATGCCCGATTCATGGGCGAAGGCGTTCTTGCCGACGATGGCCTTGTTGGGCTGGACCACGAAGCCGGTGATGGTGGAGACCAGACGCGAGGCGCGGGTGATGTTCTCGGTCTTCACGCCGGTCTTGTAGGGCAGCAGGTCGGGGCGCGTGCGCAGCGCCATGACGATCTCTTCCATGGCGGCGTTGCCCGCACGCTCGCCCAGGCCGTTGATGGTGCATTCCACCTGACGGGCGCCCTTGCCCAGTGCGGCCAGGGAATTGGCAACCGCCAGTCCAAGATCATTGTGGCAATGGACCGAGATAATGGCCTTGTCAATATTGGGAACCCGGTTGAACAGCATGGCGATCAACGCGCCGTATTCTTCGGGAACGGCATAGCCGACGGTGTCGGGAATATTGATGGTGCGTGCACCGGCCTCGATGGCGGCCTCGACGCAGCGGCACAAGAAGTCGTGTTCGGTGCGCGAACCATCCTCGGCGGACCATTCCACGTCGTCGGTCAGCTTACGGGCATAGGCCACCGATTCCCGGACCTTCTCCAGAACCTTTTCCGGCTCCATCTGCAGCTTGTATTTCATGTGCAGCGGGCTGGTGGACAAGAAGGTGTGGATGCGGCCGGAAGCTGCGGGTTTGATGGCCTCGGCGCAACGGTCGATATCGCCTTTGGTGGCGCGGGCCAGACCGCAGATGGTGGAATTCCTGACCGCCTTAGCCACGGCTTCCACCGCTTCGAAGTCACCATTGGACGCAATGGGGAAGCCAGCTTCGATCACATCGACGCCCATATCTTCTAAAACCAGAGCGATACGGACCTTCTCCTCCAAATTCATGGAGGCGCCGGGCGATTGCTCGCCGTCGCGAAGGGTCGTGTCGAAGATGATGACGCGCGTATTGTCCATTCAAAGGGCTCTTGCAACCAGGGCAGACAGGGCGGTGAAACACGTCGTGAAACGAATTTCACCGCCGCTATAAGAAGTCTGGTTTGTAGCGCAAAGTCAACAGGGTCGTGTGTCCCATTCCCTCGTTTGGGACCATATTTTGCGTTTCCCGTCTGAGTTGGGAACTCAATGTGGGCCGATTCACAGAAATTACTGCAGCGCTCGGATAAGGTAAGCCCTCAGAACGAGACTCAGTCCTCCGACCGGCAACCCAACGTGGTTCGTCTTCGAGAGGAATGGAACGGGAGAAGGCCATGTCCACCGCTTTGGCGTTTACCGCCGAGACCACAGCCGCCAGCGAGCGTGCTCGACGACGCATCAATCTGATGTTGGATGGGCCGGTACTGGCCATCTTGACGGATGTGGTGCCCGATCTGGTCGGCTACCCCAAAGCTCGTCGGATGGAGATTGTCCTTAACGATTGCAGCTTGCTTCACCGCTGTTTCCTGGCATTTCGGCAGGAGCGGCGGCGGTTTCGCACTCTGCTGGTGGACCGGCGGGATCGGCCGGTTGATAACGACAATGCCCCGCTCGCCTGCGGCCGTAGCCTCAATCAAGTGATTGCCATGATCGTGCGCTCGGCGGCCAAGCGGCATTTCCGCATGCGGCTGGACCGTCGGCAAACCAGCCAGCGGTCACGGCCACGCTTCGAGCGTCCGGCCACCGTTGGGTGGAGCGGCATGGTGGAGTGGTTGAGTGGTCGCGCCGAGGATCGCCATCAGGACTCCCTGCGCCGGGAAAAATCGTCGGGTGATCAGCTTTACGACGCCATCCGTCAGTATCTGCTGCACGATTGGCAGGTGCCGATCATCCCGCAATACGCGCGGATGACGCCGCCTGAAATCTGGGCGTTGGGGGCTCGCATTCTCGACTTCCATCATGCGGATGAGCTTGCTGCTTATTTGGATGGCGGGTCTTCGCTGCAAGATCATTGGGCGGGGGATTCGCCTGGCGTCGCCATGCCACCCCCCGTGGCGGATTTGGAGCCGATGCCTCCGCCCCCACCTTTGTCTTTACCCCTGGCGTTGGTGGCGGTTCCGTCTGAGCCGGTTGTTGGGGGAGCCTCACTTCCCAGTGCGCCGCTGGTCTCCGATCATCGTGCCCGTCTTGGCGATGTTTTGGCCCAAGACGGCCGCTCCATCCGCATGGAGGCCATGATTCCGATCCTGCTTCGCCCGGAGATCAAGGCGGCTTTGGGGTATCCCAGCCAGACGGAGTTATTACAGGCCACGCGGGTCTTGGCCCGGACCGGGGCGGGAACGGTCCGGCGGCTGGCTATTGATTTCGGCCTGTCTTCCGAGCAGATGGCGGTGATGCTGACCGCCGCCGCCTTGATGGTTCCGCCAGCGGTGTTTGAAAAAATGTTCGGGCGTCAGGGAGAGGTGTTGCTGGTTCTGGCTTTGGTGCAAAAGGCCCGAAGCGCCGGGCTTGACCCCGACAGTTCACCCGCCGAATTCTCGACCTTTATCCGAAGTCTGCTCGGCCGTTTCGCGCGGTGATATACTCTGTCGCTACGAAAACCTGAAAGACAGAAGGGCTCTGCCCTTCACCCGCAAGGGACTCGGTCCCTTGACCCCATTTCTAATATACCAATGGGATCAAAGGGCCTCGGCCCTTTGCGGGCACGGGCGGAGCCCATATTCTTTCCCGAGGCGTTTTCGAGTTTTTATGGAGACGGGGTATAACTTAAGCGCTCGCCCATATGATAACGAAAAGGCCCCAGCAGTTTCCTGCCGGGGCTTTCATGGTCGGGCAGACGCGTTGAAGATTAGTTCTTCGCCTTATCGACCAGCTTGTTCTTGGCGATCCAGGGCATCATGGCGCGCAGCTTTTCGCCGATCACCTCGATACCGTGCTCGGACTGGATGCGGCGGGTGGCCTTGAAGCTGGGCTGACCGGCCTTGCATTCCAGCATCCAATCGCGGACGAAACGGCCAGACTGGATGTCTTCCAGAACGCGCTTCATCTCGGCCTTGGTCTCGGCGGTGATGATGCGCGGGCCGGTGACGTAATCGCCGTATTCCGCGGTGTTGGAGATGGAGTAGCGCATATTGGCGATGCCGCCCTCATAGATGAGGTCGACGATCAGCTTCACTTCGTGCAGACACTCGAAATAGGCCATCTCGGGGGCATAGCCCGCCTCGACCAGGGTCTCGAAGCCGTACTGAATCAGCTTGGTCAGGCCGCCGCACAGGACGACTTGTTCGCCGAACAGATCGGTCTCGCATTCCTCGCGGAAGCTGGTCTCGATGATGCCCGAACGGCCGCCACCGATGGCGGAAGCATAGGACAGAGCAATTTCCAGTGCGTTGCCGGTCGAGTTCTGGTCCACGGCCACCAGGCAGGGAACGCCGCCGCCCTTCAGATACTCGCCACGGACGGTGTGACCGGGACCCTTGGGGGCGATCATGAACACGTCCAGATCGGCGCGGGCTTCGATCAGCTTGAAGTGGATGTTCAGGCCATGGGCGAAGACCAGGGCGGCGCCCTGCTTCAGATTGGCTGCCAGATCATTATAGTACAGGTCGGCCTGCAGCTCGTCGGGGGTGAGGATCATCACCACGTCGCCCCACTTGGCGGCTTCGGCGGGGGTCATGACCTTCAGGCCCTCGGCTTCGGCCTTCTTGGCGGTGGCCGAGCCAGCGCGCAGCGCGACGGCCACGTCCTTGATGCCTGAGTCGCGCAGGTTCAGCGCATGGGCGTGACCCTGGCTGCCGTAACCAACCACGACAACCTTCTTGCTCTTGATGAGATTGACGTCGGCATCCCGATCATAATAGACGCGCATTTTGCTTCCTTTCGGCAGGCGGGAAAGCCCCGCTCGTAAATCTGGGCCGCTTTTTAAATCGGATTCGGTCCGCGCGCAATGGCAACGACGCCGGTACGCGATACATCGGCCAGACCGAGAGGTTCCATCAACTTGATAAAGGCGTCCACTTTTTCCGTGGCGCCGACCACCTCGAACACGAAGGACTCATTGGTGGAGTCGATGGCGCGTGCCCGGAAGATATCGGCGATCCGCAAGCTTTCAACCCGTTTCTCGCCGGTGGAGCAGACTTTGACCAGGGCCAGTTCGCGGGCCACATGCGGGCCTTCGATGGTGAGGTCATGGACTTTGTGGACAGGAACCAAGCGGCGCAGTTGATTCTTGATCTGCTCGATAATCATGGCGGTGCCCGAGGTCACGATGGTGATGCGCGACAGTTTCTCGGTCGCGTCCACCTCGGCGACGGTCAGGCTTTCGATATTGTAGCCACGGCCCGAGAACAGGCCGATGACGCGGGCGAGAACACCAGATTCGTTGTCGACCAGGACGGCGATGGTGTGGCGCTGGATTTCTTCGTGCTTAATCACAACAGTGTCCCCCTTCCTACACCAAAACCATGCCGTCTTCTTCGGAGCCCGGCTTATCCCGTGACTTATCTTCCGGCCCCAGCACCATTTCGTTATGGGCCATGCCGGGCATAATCATGGGATAGACGTTTTCCGAAGCATCGGTGAGAATTTCCAAAATCACCGGACGATCCACCGCCATCATCTCCTTGATAGCGCCGTCCACCTCTTCAGGCTTGGTGGCGCGCAGACCGACCGCGCCAAAGGCTTCGGCCAGCTTCACGAAGTCGGGATGGTGGGTCATGTGGCTTTCGGAATAGCGTCCGCCATGGATCAGCTCCTGCCACTGACGCACCATGCCCAGATATTGGTTGTTCAAGATGACGATCTTCACCGGCAGACGGTGCTGCACCAGAGTCGCCATTTCCTGAATGTTCATCTGGATCGAGGCTTCACCCGCGATGTCGATGACCAGGGCGTCGGGATAGGCCATCTGAACGCCCATGGCCGAGGGCAGACCATAGCCCATTGTGCCCAATCCGCCTGAGGTCAGCCAGTGATGAGGCAGGTCAAACTTCAGATACTGGGCCGCCCACATCTGATGCTGCCCCACTTCGGTGCAGATATAAGGATTGCGGTGGCGGGTCAGTTCGTAGAGGCGCTGGATAGCGTATTGCGGCTTGATGACCTTGTTGGAGTTCTCATAGGCGAGGCAGTCCATGGCGCGCCATTCGTCGATCTGCTTCCACCAAATCTTCAACGCCTTGTCATCGACGCGGTATTGCTTGGCTTTCCAGACCTTGATCATGTCTTCCAAGACATGGGCGCAGTCACCGACGATGGGGAGGTCGACCACCACATTCTTGTTGATGGAGCTGGGGTCGATATCCACATGGATCTTCTTGGAATTGGGCGAGAAGCCGTCCAGCTTGCCGGTGACGCGGTCATCGAACCGCGCCCCGATATTAATCATCAGGTCGCAGCCATGCATGGCCATATTGGCCTCGACGGTTCCGTGCATGCCCAGCATGCCCAAGAACAGCGGGTCCGAGCCGGGAATGGCTCCCAGGCCCATCAGGGTCAAGGTGCAGGGATAACCGGTCATGCGGACGAACTGAGTCATCAGCTGACAGGCGGCTGGGCCGGAATTCACCACGCCGCCGCCCACATAGAAAATGGGGCGCTTGGCATGGGCGATCATCTCGACCGCCTTTTCGATGGCTTTCAGGTCGCCCTTGACCTGGGGCTTGTACTTGGATTTGACCTTGGACGGCGGCTGGTATTCGCCACGGTTCTGGATCACGTCCTTGGGAAGGTCGATCAGCACCGGGCCGGGGCGTCCCGAACGGGCCACGTGAAAGGCTTCGTGGACGATCCGGGCCAGATCATTGACGTTCTTGACCAGATAATTGTGCTTGGTGCAGGGCCGGGTGATGCCGGTGATATCGGCTTCCTGGAAAGCGTCATTGCCAATCAGGTGCGTGGGGACTTGACCGGTCAGGCAGACCAGCGGAACCGAATCGCACTGGGCATCGGCCAGGCCGGTGACGGCATTGGTGGCGCCGGGACCCGAGGTCACCAGAACGCAACCGACCTTGCCGGTGGAGCGGGCATAGCCCTCGGCGGCATGGACGGCGGCTTGTTCGTGACGCACCAAGACGTGGCGCAGCCGGTTCTGCTTGAACAGCTCGTCATAGATGGGCAATACGGCGCCGCCGGGATATCCGAAAATGACCTCTACCCCCTGATCAACCAGGGCCTTGAGGAGGATTTCCGCTCCGTTCAGCGTATCGTGATGCGCCATGTCTGCACCTTAATCCGTTATCAACAGGCTCGATTTTCGCGAGCGCATGAGGGGGCGCGCTGCTGCACTGCGGCGCGAGCGGGACAAACTATCCGCATGTCATCAGGGGGTCAAGTGGAACTGGCGAACTTTCAGAAAGATTGTGGCTATTAAACTTTCCGAAAGTTGCTCGGACAGGGTTTCTTGCGCATTGAATTGGTGGCGAAACCACGTCTGTTGGCGTTTGGCGTAGTTACGGGTGGCCTGACAGGCGGCGATCACGGCGTCATTCAAGCTCATCTCATCCGCCAGATGGGCGGACAGTTCTCGCAACCCTAAGGCTTTCAGGGCGGGCAGGGCGGGGGTGAGCGCTTGCTCCATGATGGAAGCGGCCTCGATCAGGGCGCCGTTTCTCACCATGGCTTTGAAGCGGCCGTCGCAAGCGGAATACAGGCGGTCGCGCTCGGGCAGCAAGGCCATGGTGAACCACTGGGCCGCCACGCCGCCCACCATGGGCTCGGCCTGCCATTCGCTCAAGGGGCGGCCGGTCGCGTCCAACACCTCCATGGCGCGGACAAGTCTTTGGGTATCGCCGGTCTTCAGCCGCGCCGCCGTCACCGGATCGCGCTCTGCCAGGGCGGTTTGGAAGGCGGCATTGCCCAGCGCCTCCATTCGCGCTCTTGCCGATTCGCGGATGGAATCGGGGATGTCGGGAATGGGCGATAATCCCTGCATCAGGCTGCGGATATAAAGCCCGGTCCCTCCGACGATGATGGGAAGCTTTCCCGCCACCCAAGCGGCCTCCATCTCGGCTGCGGCCAGGTCGCGCCAGCGGGCCGCCGAACAGAGTTCGGATGGCGGTAAAACACCATACAGCCGGTGCGGAGCCGCCGCCTGATCCTCGGCCGAGGGCTGGGCGGTCAAGATGGGGAGCCCCGCATAGACCTGCATGGAATCCGCGTTGATGACCACGCCGTTCATCTCGCGGGCAAGGTTCAGGGCAAGGCCGGATTTCCCCGAGGCGGTGGGACCTGCGATGACGATTGCGGGTTTGGGAAGATCTATCATGGCGGCAGGATGCCCAAGGTGAGAAGGACAGCCAAGCGGAAACCGCGCGGCTTTGCTGATTGACGGGCGATGCCGCGCGGCTAGTCTATGGCCGACATCATCTTGAGAGGCCCCGTCATGAAATTCTTCATTGATACCGCCGAAGTCGCCGATATCCGCGATCTGGCTGCCACCGGTCTGGTGGACGGCGTCACTACCAATCCCAGCTTGATCGCCAAAAGCGGCCGCAAGATTCTCGACGTCATCGCCGAGATTTGCGACATCGTTCCCGGCCCCATCTCGGCTGAAGTGGCGGCGAGCGATTTCGATACCATGTTGGCCGAGGGCCGTAAGCTGGCGAGGCTGCGTCCCAATGTGGCGGTGAAGGTTCCCCTGACTCCCGCCGGTCTGAAGACCTGCAAGACGTTGTCCGACGATGG
>JAYTWE010000380.1:0-9452 GCA_043744055.1 Magnetospirillum sp. | reverse complement strand
GGGCCAATTTTTATTCATGAAACACCTGTGCACTGGTGGGCCGCGCATATGGTGCCCTTGAGGCGAGAAAGTTTCAACCTCCTGCGGTTGTATACAATGCCGATATAATTCCTTAGGGTCGCAGGAGGTGAAAGAAAATCTATGACTTACGGCTGATTAGGGCGCGTTGACATTCAGATTATGGACACCTTTTTCTCCTCCCCCCGGCTTGCCGGGGGGAGGGGGAAGTGCTGAATGTCATCGCGCCCTAGGCGGCACGTCGTCTCAAGACAGATTCCAAATGCGCGAGGATATGAGCGGCAGTTTCAGGATGAGTCAGGGCGACGTCTATGATGGCTTCCACATAGCCAGCCTTGTTGCCGCAGTCGTAACGGGTTCCCATGAAACGGGCGCCGTGCAGGGTGATCCGGTCCAAGGTCCGCGCAATGGCGTCGGTCAGTTGAATCTCGCCTCCGGCACCGCGCTGACGCAGTTCCAAAGCGTCGAACACCGCCGGATGCAAGATATAACGACCGATCACCGACAAGGTGGAAGGAGCGTCGGCGGGCTTGGGCTTTTCCACCATGCCCCGTGCGCGGACCAGACGACCCTTTTCCTCGATCACGTCCAAGATGCCATAGCGGTCCACCTGATCGGCGGGCACGTTTTCCACCGCGATCACATGGCCGCCCACCTGGGTCCAGGTCTCGACCATCTGCTTCAGGCAGCCGGGGCGGCCCAAGATCAGGTCGTCGGGCAGCAGCACGGCGAAAGGCTCGTTGCCGATGGCGGGCCGGGCGCACAGAACCGCATGGCCCAGGCCCAGCGGAGCGGGCTGACGCACCGTGGTGATGGTGACGCCCTTGGGGCAGGTGGAGCGCGCGATATCGAGCAATTCAGTCTTGCCGCGTGCCTCCAGCGAGCGTTCCAACTCGTGATTACGGTCGAAATGATCGGCCAGCATCTCTTTGCCGCGCGCCGTGACCAAGATGATCTCGGTGATTCCGGCCTCGGCGGCTTCTTCCACCGCGTACTGGATCAGGGGCTTGTCCACCACCGGCAGTAATTCCTTGGGCAGCACCTTGGTGGCGGGAAGAACGCGGGTGCCCATTCCGGCGACGGGAAGAACGGCTTTACGGATCATGATGATCTCTCTCGGAGAGAAGTTGTCGATGGCGAGGAGATTGGCTTGGCCTTGCGGCGGAGTTAGGGCGCGATTGCGGCGGAATCGGGGCAAGCGAAAAGCGGGACAAAGTCGTTACGTTCGTGCGCTGTCTCGGTTACAAAGGCCCTATGAGTCTCTTTCGCTCCATCGCCACAATCGGCGGCTTCACCATGGGTTCGCGTGTCACTGGTCTGATGCGCGAGATGATGATCGCCCATTTTCTGGGGGCCGGAGCGGTGGCCGACGCCTTCTTCGTGGCTTTCCGTTTCCCCAATCTGTTCCGCTCGCTATTCGCAGAGGGCGCGTTCAACGCCGCTTTCGTTCCGCTTTTCACCGGCAAGCTCACCGTCGAGGGCCGCACCGAGGCGGTCGTCTTTGCCGAACGCGCTTTGGCCGTCTTGTTCGTGGCCTTGGCCGGGTTCACGGTGGTGCTGGAAATCTTCATGCCCTGGGCCATGCTGGGTTTGGCGCCGGGCTTCGAGGCGACGCCGGGAAAGATGACCCTGGCGGTGGAATTCTCCCGCATCTGCTTTCCCTATCTGCTGTTCATTTCGCTGACTTCGCTTCAGGCCGGAGTGTTGAACTCGCAAGGACGCTTCGCCGCCGCCGCCGCCACGCCGGTTTTGCTGAATCTCACCTCCATGGCGGGGTTGTGGCTGCTGGTTCCCTATACCGAGACCGCCGGTCATGCCATGGCCTGGGGCACCTTTGCCGCTGGAATCGTGCAATTCGCCTGGCTGTTTCTTGCCGCCCGTCGGGCCGGAATGGGATTGGGCGTGCGGCGGCCCCGTTTGTCGCCGGAAGTGCGTTTACTGTTCAAGCGGATCGTGCCCGGCGCGGTGGGGGCCGGGGTTTATCAGGTTAATCTGGTGGTCAACACCATGATCGCCTCCATGGTGGCTGATGGCGCGGTCAGCTATCTGAACTATGCCGACCGGGTTAATCAGCTGCCTTTGGGGGTGGTGGGCATCGCTATCGGCACCGCTTTGCTGCCGCTGTTGTCGCGCCAGATCAAGGAAGGTGATGTGGAGGCGGCCAAGCTCAGTCAGAACCGCGCCATGGAATTCGGTCTTATCATGACACTACCCGCCGCCACGGCGTTGATCGTTATCGCCCAACCGGTGATTCGGGTTTTGTTCGAGCGCGGCAGTTTCGGTCCTCATGAGACCGAGGCCACCGCCGCCGCCTTGATGGCCTTTGCGGTGGGGCTGCCGGCTTATGTGCTGGTGAAAGTGCTGACTCCCGCTTTCTTCGCCCGCGAGGATACCGCGACCCCGGTGCGGGTGGCCGGGGCGACCATGGTCTTGAATGTGGCGCTCAATCTGGCCATGGCTCCCGTTCTGGGCCATGTGGGCATGGCGCTGTCCACCGCATTGGCGGCTTGGTTTAATGTGGCGGTTCTGGCGATTTTATTGAAGCGCAGAGGTTATTTCGCCATGGATGAGCGGCTGCGCGGCAAGGCTCCTCGTATGTTTGGCGCCTGTGTGGTTATGGCGGCGGCGTTATGGGGGGGGAAGCTGGTTTTGTGGCCGCTGGCCCAGGGGCAGCTGATGGCTCTGGCTATGTTAACGGTCCTGGTGATAACGGGGGCCGTCGCTTTTGCCGTGGCGGCACAGCTGTTGGGGGCGGCGCGGCTGTCCGAAATCAAGGCCATGATGCGGCGGAAGGCATAGCATTGGCGGATGAGGCCTATTGAGCCAGTTTTTGGCTGATAATTCCTTCACAGGCCATCAGCCATGCCACGCGTCGAAGCCGGGCGCTCTGAATGGCGGCCTCGCGCCGCTCTTTTTCAAGGCGGTCGTCGACACGGTTCTGTTCCCGCGACAGCCGCATCATTTTTTCTTCCAAGGCCGGGTTCTCGCGGGCCTCGCGCTCCGCTTCCTCTTGGTTGCGGGCGCGCCGTGCGGGCTGGGTCAGCAGGTCGTTACGTTCGGAGACGGCCGCATCCAGCTGTGAGCGCCAGAATGATTTGCCGTAGATAAAGGCGCTGAAGGCGGCAGGGCCGCCGACCGGCTCGCAAGCCTCATTGATAGTGACTTTGTCCGAAGGTAGGGTCGCCCAGAAGAACAAGGCCAAACCACCGGCCAGAACCAGAGCATCCTTCATCCGTATGCCAGCCATGGGCAAACCTCCCAGCCTTATGATCGGCTCTGGCTTAGTCTATCCCTAATGGTTGCCGAGGGAAAGAGGAGGGATAACCTGGCGTTAACCGCACGCTGTCATGATTTTAAGATATACTCCGTCGCTCGAGAGCTTTTTGATGAAGAATGTGGTCTCCGCCCACACCCGCAAAGGGTCTCAGACCCTTTGATTCCATTGGATTATATATGGAACGGGTCCAGGGACCGAGTCCCTGGCGGGGGCTGGGCAGCGCCCAGCATTTTTCGGGTTTCCAAGGCGACGGAGGCATATTTAGGTATGACGGGCGAGAGGCTGAGATGATCCCTGACGTGATCGCGCGGATTTTAGCGCAAGCGGCTGCCAACCCGGATCAGCCCGCCGTGGTCGAGGGCGGTGTCGCCCTGTCCTATGGTGATTTCGTCGCCCGCGCCTGGGGAATGGCCCAACAGCTCATTCCCTTTGGCCCCCATCCCAAGGTGGCGGTGGTTCTGCCTCAAGGGGCGGAGTCCTATGTGGCCATGGTGGCGGCCCTGATGGCGGGCGGCTATTATCTGCCGTGCAATACCGCTTCGGTTCCCGCCAAGATCGAGGCCGCGCTTTCGCGCTTTCGACCGGATGTGATTATCGCGGGGCCGCAGCAGCAAGCGTCTCTTCGTTTCCCCGCTCTTGTGCCGGTTATCCATCATGCGGAGCCCTTGACCGGAACGCCTCAGCCGTATCCGCCTCATCGGCTGGCCTATGTGATTTTCACGTCGGGCTCTACCGGTAATCCCAAGGGTGTGATGATCTCGCGACCTGCCTTGAATCATTATACCGCCTGGGCGATGACGGCCATGAATCCAGGGCCGGGCGACCGCTGGTCTCAGCATCCCAATATTAGTTTTGATCTCAGCATTCTCGACATTTATGGCGCATTATGTTCCGGGGCGGCTTTGTATCCCTTGCGCACCGAGACGGAACGGATGTTGCCGGGACGTTTTATCGCGGCCAATGGCCTGACCATCTGGAACTCAGTCCCCAGTGTGGTGGATATGATGGTCAAGGCCAAGGACCTGGCCTCGAATCGGCTGGCTTCGCTGCGGCTTCTTACCTTTTGTGGCGAACCGTTGCATGCCTCCCAGGTGGAGGCCCTGTTCCAGGCGGCCCCTGGGGCGGTGATTCAGAACACCTATGGCCCGACCGAATGCACGGTGTCTTGCACGGAAATCGTGATGACTGCGGGGAATTTCACCTATGCCTGTGACGATACCGTCGCCTTGGGCGAGGCGATTGCGGGGATGCGGCTGCACCTGATTCCTGGCGAAGAGGGGGAGGAGCTGGCCATCAGTGGCCCACAGCTGGCCGATGGTTATTGGGAGGACGAAGAGCGCACCGCCACGTCTTTTGTCGATCTTCCGGTGGAGGGTGGTTGTGTCCGGGCTTATCTGACCGGTGACATGGTGCGGCACCATAATGGTCAATTGTATTTTGCCCGGCGCCGAGACACCCAGGTGAAGGTTCGCGGCTATCGGTTGGAATTGGATGAAGTCAATTCCGCCATTCGGTCCTTGGGGATCGCCGAGGCTGCGACGGTGCTGGTGGGCGGCAAGTTGCACGCCTTTGTCAGCACGTCTGATGGGTTGGATATGGCTGGCCTGAGATCAATGCTGGAAACCCGGCTCGATGCCCATGCGGTTCCCGACTATATCCATCGGCTCGATCACTTGCCGCACAATGCCAATGACAAGATTGATCTGGGGGCTTTGGCTTGCCTTGCCGTGGAAGCGATGCCAGCCTAAGAAAGAGCCGGGGCCTTATGGTCATCACGTTCGGCCTTGACCGCATGCCGCCAGGCGCTGATGGAAATGACGGCGCCAAGCAGGGCCAGAATGCCGACTGCGGCCATCACGATATCCATTGTGGTAAAAATCATCACATTCTCCTCGGCCCGGCTGGTCATTGGCCGGGGCATCGCTTTTGCTCAAGCGTGAGAATGCTCTACACTTCTTTTCGCACATGCGAAAGAGCGCGAAAACCCGCCATGCATAAACCACATAGCTTGTGTTTTAGGCGATCTGATCCGTGGAGGATGTCGGAGCGGGCGCGGGGGTGGAAGTCGTTGGCGTTGCCGGGGTTCCTGTATCCGACTGCCCAGTCGATTTTACGTCCACTGTCTTGGTTTCCGGCGTGGAGGCGCCATGGCGCTGATACTCTTCCACGACCTTCTTGGACGGGTACTGGGATTTAACTTCGCCAGTCTCACCATCGCGGATGACGAAGACGGCCAAGCCAGCCTTGTAATCATAATTAACGGCGGGGTTGATAAAGGGGGCGGCCTCGGAGGAAACGATGGCACCGGTCAGGGCACCAGCAGGTTTCTGGGGGGCTGCAACCGTGGGCTCACTCTTCCCGGTGTGAGAGGTGAGGGCTGTTGCTTGACCTGATGCGCTGCCGATGAACATGGCGTTCTGCCTAGAACGAGTTTTCTCGCTGTATAATGTGTACTCGGTTTGATTCGAATTTGCAAGAAGTATCGGGTCTAAGGCTTTGCGGGCAGCCAGCCTACGAATCTGAAAACATTGGAAAATATTAGAAATGACGAGGCGTCAGGCGCTCCAGCCCGGCTTGCGCTTTTCCATGAAGGCGGCAAGGCCTTCCCTGCCCTCGTCGGACAATCGAAGATCCGAGAAATGGGTAGCGGCATAGCGCATCAGATCCGGCCCCATGGGGCTGTCGTCGATAACTCGGATCAGATCCTTGACGGCGGACTGGGCCTTGGGACCGCCCTTCAGGCAGGCGTCCACCAGATGATCGCGGGCGGCATCCAGTTTGTCGGGGGCGACCGTGCCGTGAATCAAGCCCAGGCGGAGTGCTTCGCGGCTATCGAACCGTTCTCCGGTCATCATGTAGCGGCGGCAAGCCCGCGACCCGATGGCGGCGGCCAGATAGGGGGCGACAATGGAGGGGGCAAGGCCCAGGCGCACCTCCGACAGGGCAAAGCTGGACTCTTCAGAGGCGATAGCGATGTCTGCGGCCGCGACCAATCCCGCACCACCGCCCAGGGCGGCGCCTTGAACCATGGCGATGACCGGTTTGGGGCAGCGGTCGATGGCGTCGAACATCATGGCAAGCTGAGCCGCGTCGCGTTGGATTTCCGCCGGGTCCTGGTCCACGGTCCGACCGAGCCAGGCGAGATCGAACCCGGCGCAAAAGCTGGCTCCCTTGGCCTCGATCACCACCACCCGGATCATGTCGGCGACCCCGATCTTCTGAAAGGCCTGGGCCAGGTTGCCCGCCAATTGGCCGTCAATGGCGTTGTGGAGATCAGGACGGTTAAGGGTCAGCGTGGCGAGTGCACCGGAAATTCTCACATGAAGGGCGTCTGTCTTAGAGAGAGCATCGGGCATGAGCGAAAATCCTCGAAGGGAGTTGTCTTAAGTAAACCATCTTGTCAGGGTGTAGTCGACAGGCGACCCCGGAAATGGTTATGGTCCGGCCTTCATGCTGACTTCGGCCAAGGACGCCCCATGGAAAACCGCGAAATGTTCGACGAGATCAACGCCCTGGTGGGTTCGGTCGCCAAGGCCTTGGATATGGCTGAGACGGATGTGATCGGCGCCATCGAGCAAGGCGACCTGGGCCTGAGCATGGTCACCGACGAGCAAGGACGCAATTGCATCGAGGTGAGCCATGACGGCCGCACGGTGCGAATTTATCAAGGCGCCATCTTCCGGCCCGATGATGTGCCCGAAGCGGTCGAAGACGAAGACGGCGACAGCGGCGGCTGTTCCTGCGGCCACTGAAGTCGGGTGGAAAAGTCTCGCTGGCGCGATGGGCTGCCGCCCCCATTTTTCGAGAAAAGATGACCCGCTCGGAGAGGCTTAAAGCTTCCGCGCTACCCAGCCACCGAAGCATAGCGCGCGGAAATACGGTGCGGGCGGGCCGAATCCGGTGGCTGTCAGCAATTCGGCCAACCGGGCTTCGGTCACGGGGTGGATGTCGCGGTCGATATGGCGAAAGCCTTTTTCCACCTCGGCTTCGGGAATGCCCGCCGCCAATTGCAGATGCCGCCACCATGATCGCAATTGCTGCTGCCAAGGATCTTCCCAGCTTCCGAACAGATCTGCCAGGATCAGCGGCGCTCCGGGCTTGAGGTGGCTGGAGATTTCTTCGAGCAGCGTCTGCTTGGCGCCGTCATCGGGGAGAAAATGCATGACCAACAGCAAGGTGGCCGCGTCGAACGGCTCGAACTTGGGCAGATCGCCCACCTTGGACGGATAAAGCCGCACCCGAGAGGTCAGGTCATATTCGCGAATCTTGGCCTCGGCGTGATGGAGCATGTCTGCGGATGGATCGACGCCGACCACCGACAGATTGGGGCAGCTCTGGGCCAGGGCGACGCATTCGACTCCGGTACCCGCTCCCACCACCAGGGCACGGCCCCGGCCGTGTGTGGCTTCCGCGACGACCTGGCAAGACAGCACATGCAGGGAATCATAGCCGGGGATGGCTTCGCGGACCCGCTTGTCATAGGCCTCCGCCCGCGCCTTGTCCCAGTGTTCTTTTGCTTTCGGGCTGGCTGAATCGTGGCTCATGACGGGTCCTTCCCTTGGTCTTTGTCTTGGGGGAAGCCGTCCAACCGGCGCAACGCCTCTCCCGTGGCCAAGGCCGCCGCCAGGGCTACATTGAGCGAGCGGGGGCCGGTCTTCATGGGAATGCGGATGCGCGCGAAGGCTGATGCCGCCACCTCCGCCGGCACTCCGGCGCTTTCCCGTCCCACCATGATGGTATCGCCCGCCGCGAAAGAAAAGCGGTCATGACGGCATTCGCCGCTCGTGGTCAGCAAAATCAGGCGGCGCCCCTGTTCCGCCAGAGTCCGGCTGAAGGCGGCCCAGGACGAATGACGGATATAGTCGGCATGGTCGATATAGTCCATGCCAGCGCGGCGAACCTTGCGTTCGTCAAGGACGAAGCCGCAGGGTTCGATGATGTCCACCGGCACCCCAAGGCAGGCCGACAGCCGGAGAAGGGTTCCGGCGTTCTGTGGAATGTCGGGCTGATAAAGGGCGAGTCGGAGCTTGTCCATGGTGGGAACTCTGATGGAATGATGCTTCGGGGCGAAGGCGGGCGGCGCAGACATGACGAGACGGCAGTTGAAACACCGGTCCCGATGTGTTTAATAGTCGCGCTTCCGCGGGCCAACAAGAGGATTAGACATGGCTGATCAGGCACATAATGCCCAGCCCTCGTCGGTGGACGGGCAGACGCGGCGGGATTTCCTGCTGTATGCCACATCCGCCGTCGGAGCGGTTGGGACAGGCTTGGCGCTTTGGCCGTTCGTGCACAGCATGAACCCAGCCGCCGATACCCTGGCACTTTCCACCACTGACATTGATATTTCGGCCATCAAGCCGGGGCAATCCGTGACCGTGGTTTGGCGCGGCAAGCCGGTTTTCGTCCGGCGCCGCCTTCCAGAAGAAGTCACTGCCGCTGACCAGGTGGTCATTGCCGATCTGCGTGAACCGCAGAAGGATGCCGATCGGGTCAAGAAGCCCGAATGGCTGATCCTGATCGGCGTATGCACCCATCTGGGCTGTGTGCCGCTGGGTCAAAAGCCAGCCGATCCCAAGGGTGAGTTCGGTGGTTGGTTCTGCCCCTGCCATGGCTCGCACTACGACACTTCGGGTCGCATCCGCAAGGGTCCGGCTCCGGCCAATCTGCCGGTTCCGCCCTATCAGTTCACCAGCGACACCACCGTCCGGATCGGCTGAGGGGACCCGTCATGAGCGACTTCAAGAGCAATAACAAGGTGGTCAACTGGGTCGAAGAGCGTCTGCCCATCTTCTCGATGATGCAGCACAGCGCGATCGAGTACCCGACCCCGCGCAATCTGAATTACTGGTGGAACTTTGGTTCGCTGGCTGCGGTGATGCTGATCATCATGATCCTCACCGGTCTTTTCCTGGCCATGAACTATTCTTCCCACACCTCGCTGGCCTTCGACTCGGTCGAACGCATCATGCGTGACGTGAATTACGGCTGGCTGCTGCGCTATCTGCACGCCAACGGCGCGTCCATGTTCTTCATTTTGGTCTACATCCACATCTTCCGCGGCCTGTATTACGGTTCGTACAAGTCGCCGCGCGAAATTCTGTGGTTTGTCGGCATTGCCATCTTCCTGGCGATGATGGCTACCGGCTTCCTGGGC
>JAYTWE010000379.1:0-3735 GCA_043744055.1 Magnetospirillum sp. | reverse complement strand
GCCAGCATGGCCAAGGACAGCACCATGGTGCCGGTATAAAATATTTTCCCCGCGAACAGATGCCAGAACGCTCTGAAATACTTATTGGGGTCGATCACCGTCTGCGGCCCCGCCCCATAAGCCCCGGAGCCCTGCGTGATACGGCGCATCCAGCCGAGCCAGATATCCAGCGATCCCAAGGCGGGAGTGAAAAATACGCCACAGGCCAGAATGGTAACGCTGGCGTAAATCATGATCTGGCGGCGGTTGAACAAAAACAGCGGTAACAGACCCAGGCTGAGGAAGTGAATTTTGCAGACGATGCCGAAACCCATGACGATTCCGGCCCACCATGCATGCTTATCTTGGGCTTTGTCTTCCCGCAGGGCGGCGAAGGCGATGGCTGCCAACAGAGCGGCCGAGATCACCATGAAGGGTTCGGGCTTGGGATGCAGCGCCATCTTCACGATGATGCGGGCCAGGAAGGGGGAGGATTGCGCCAATAATGCGGGAACCAGCCCGCCCCAGCGCCATGCCTCGCGCCCCATGACCCACAGGGATAATCCCACCAAACCATAAATGACCGAGGTCGCCGCGACCAGATGAGCCTCGGGATCGGCCAGTACCGCGTCGACCACTTGGGCGGCAGGAGCGAAGGGGTGCATCACCCAGATCACGGCGGCGATCAGGACCTGGATTGGGGTGCCGGGATGGCTGACATCGGTGGGCGACAGCCCTTCAATGACCCGCAATCCGTTCAGCAGGTAATAATAATCAGGGTCCAGATTGAAAGCCTGCCAGAACGGCAGACTGGCGGTGCGCGCAATGAACAGGGATACGACAAACAAGATCGGCAGAACCCACAAGGCCGAAGCCTCGATTCGTGATCCCGTTGACCGCTCTATTCCCCGGCTGTGCATCCCCACCTTGTTTCCCCCTGCTTAAACTCAGGGTGGCACGCTATCACAGGGGTGAATTGCTGTCAGCGGAGCTTCATCTCAATCGCGGCCCAAAAAAAGAGGCGGGACGTGGCTTTCGCCGCGTCCCGCCCTAAATCAGGGAGACAAAGCAGTAATGTGTATTGTGGTACCAGAATGCCGATTTAAGGTCAACACGTAAATTGCAGCCGCCCCTGGGCCGGACGTTCATGTTTGATTTAGAGCAGCGTGCGCTAAGTCTGGCGCACGCTGCGATCAGCCGCCATTGAGGCGGCGGCCAAGCGGCCGGAGGGCCGCGCTTAGGCAAAGGGGCAAACATAAAGCGAGATCATCGTGCGTCATATTTGACGCACGATGATCTAGGACATTCAGATTATGGAGGCCTTTTCCCCTCCCCTCGGCTTGCCGGGGGGAGGCCGGGAGGGGGAAGTGCAAAATATCAACGCACACTAGACCCAGGCTTATAAATTGGAAACGATCAGCTGCGACATAAGACGCGAAAAGGCACGCAACACAAAAAACCCAGCCTTCCCGAAGGGAGGGGGTGCAAGCCAAATATAAACCGGCCTTCCAAGATCGGAAGGCCGGTTATCAAGACTAGGCGAGGAGTTCGACCGAATCCGCCTGCGGTCCTTTAAGACCGAGGGTCGTGGTCACGCGCACGCGCTGGCCGGGTTCCAAAGCGGCGATACCCGACCGCTCCAGGGCCTTCACATGAACGAACACATCCTTGCCGCCTTCGTCGCAAGCCACGAAGCCAAAGCCCTTCTCGGCAGAGAAGAACTTAACCACGCCTTCGACGGTCTGGGTCGGGCCACGCTCTTCACGACGCGGCGCCTTGGCCACTGCCGTTCCAGCGTCAACCTCATGCACCATAACGACCTGCGGGCCACGCTGACCGGCCCCAAGATCGCAAACCAGGGTAGTCCCCTCGGCGACCTCGGAAAGACCAGCGCGCTCCAGCGCCGAAATGTGCAGAAAAGCATCCGGCGAGCCGTCGGCAGGGGCGACAAACCCAAAGCCCTTGGCGGCATTGAACCACTTTACAGTGGCGGTGACATTCGCCTGACTGACCATCTGACGGTCGAAAGAGCTGGGGCTGGCTGGTCGGGCGCTGCTGCTGCTATTGCTGCGTGCTGGCGGCTCGTATGCCGGTTCCCCGAAGTCGTCCCGCCGCCCGCGGTCTCTAGAGCGGCTGCCATGATTATCTCGGTTCCATGCCATGTGTCGTTCTCGTCGTAAGGAAACTAAAGTCCCCCGCACCTACACGGGGGCATTCCGCCCCGGCCCTTAATGCCCAGGTCAGTCTGAAGCGATATTATTACCCGAGAAAGCGTGTTCCGGCTAGGGCCTTACGAAGATTCCGCAGCCTTCGAGTGATTATTTTTCTGAAATGTCATGTTGCTACGCACAATAATGACGCCGTAAAGCCACTGGCAAAGCCCTGTCACGATGACGCCCGAGAAGGCAACATCAGAGAGGAAATGCCCGCCTTGCGCGATTCGGACAAGGCCGATAACGACGCCGAAGGCCAATGCGGCCAGTATGGCTTTGCGTCGCCAGAGCGGCGGAGCCAGGAACGCGAATGACACCATCCAAAAGGCCAGAGCGGCATGGCCGGACGGAAAGGAGCAATTATCCAAGCATTGGTCGGACGGCATCAACGCCATCACATAATGATTAGGGCCGGAAAATTCCGTGATGGTTGAGGGACGCGGACGCCCCCAATAATCCTTGAACAAGACATTGACGATCAGCCCCGGTCCCACAGCCAATGACAAGATAACATAGGCGGCCGCCTTGCCATCGAATCCAAGAAACCGCCGATCCAGTCGAGCCGAAACAAGCCCCAATACGGCCACTCCTGCCGCCAGGGCGAACAAGATGATCGGCATGGTCTTGCGCACGAAATCACCTAAGGGATGACTTCGCAGCAGAAAAATCCGACGCCCCGGATCAAAGAAAATCTGTGACAGCGAAAGATCAATCTGAGGAAAGACCACCAACGGAACCAACATCGCCAGCGCCCAACGCCAGGGGTGGCGCTCTATGGAGGCCAACAGACGCATTTTCAGCCGTCCTCAAGGTGGAACAGACCGCCCAGGCCGACCAGGCTGGCAAAAACCGCCGGCGTCCAGGCCGCCAAAGCCTGAGGCAGGGTGGAGGACAGGCCGAAAGCGTAAACCACCTTGGAAAAGAAATAGACGGTAAAGCCGGTGGCGACGCCCGCCGCAACCCGCGATGTCAAACCGCCAGAGCGATTATTGGGCTTCAACGAAAACAGCGCCGCCAGCAACACCATGCCGCAATAAAGCAGCGGTGAAGCCAGCAGGGATTGCAGATAAAGCCGATGCTTGCTGGCGGTAAAGCCTGCCCGTTCGAAAAAACGGATGAAGCCCGGCAACTGCCAGAATGACAATGTCTCGGGCGATGCAAAATTATCGTGAATACGATCCAGGGTCAGCTGGGTCGGAATCCGCATGGTCTCGACGAAGGTCGAGGGCTTGCCGCCTTCCATCACCCAGGCCCGCTGCATATCAAATACGCCGTCGATCAGGGTCGAGGATTCCGCGCTGATTCGGCGGAAGAAATGATCGGGCTTATCGTAAATGAAAATCTGCGGGTCCTTCAAAAACAGCTTCAGCCCTTCCTGGCGGACATCTTGAGAATGAACAACCATCTCGCCGTCATCATGAGGCTCGCGCAGCCACAGCCCCACTTCCGACAGATCGAAGGCGGTTTTCCGAGAGTTTATCATCTCGTCCTGCAGCTTCTCGTATCGCCCATACATGGCTGCGGCCATGGGGTTGAAAGCGGT
>JAYTWE010000378.1:0-7550 GCA_043744055.1 Magnetospirillum sp. | reverse complement strand
GTCTTGGCCGCGATGAGCCGGGATAAGATGGGCGTCGGAGATGGCCTCACCAGCTGGGCCGGTTTTCTCGGCGGCGTCTTCGTCTATCAAGCCGGGATCTTCGCCGTCGAGGAAGGTCTCGAAATCCGCAAGCTTGTTTCTGCTGTCAAGATCCTCGACGACCGCGAGCATTCGACGGTCAGGACTCAGGTGTGGAGAAGAATTGCCGCAGATATCGAACAAATCCCCGATGCGAAGGCAAGAAAGAGTCGCATGGAGATTTTCTGCAGCACCCAGCCCGGCACCCCGGTCGACCAGCATTTGGAGAGCAAGTTCCTGGGGGCGCTATTCGGGCGCCTGACCGTCGTAAACCTGAACATGAAGCTCGATGGCACCCAAATTCTGATTCAGGACCCGATGATAAGTAACCACATGGCCTATGACGATGCCGGAAATATCGTAAACTTGGCCCACATCACGATTGGCATCCAGTCCGGAATGCTGCTGCCACTCGTCTTCGGCTACGACAACGGGATTTCCGACATTCGCTTCTGCCGGGAATCCCGCCGACGGGGATCAGGATTCACGCCCGGCGACATGCCGCAGGCGCGGGCCTACGCAAAATGGGCGGAACTCCTACTCACTACTCATCTGTCGGCCTGACGCCTGCGTTGCGCCTGGGCGCTAGCTTGGGCTGGCAGAAGCCGAAGACACAAGGCGGCATTACATAACGACCATGACCGGGGATCTGTTAAATGCGTCCGACGCGATGGGCCACAAAGTTGATCGAAGATTTGGACTGTGCATTGGACAGGGACCCGGCTGCACGGAGTCGAATCGAGGTGCTGCTTCTTTATCCCGGAGTACACGCCGTAATAGTTCATCGGGCAGCCCATTATCTATGGATGAAAAAATTCAAGTTCGCGGCACGCTTCCTGAGTTTTCTCGGACGTTTGTTCACCAATATTGACATACACCCGGGGGCCGTTATCGGGCGGCGTTTCTTCATCGACCATGGCGCCGGGGTGGTCATCGGCGAGACCTGCGAGGTCGGCGATGATGTGATGCTCTATCACGGGGCGACGCTCGGCGGCACTAGTTCGAAAAAGGGGAAGCGCCATCCAACGCTGGAGGATGGGGTGCTTGTCGGTGCCGGCGCGACGATCCTCGGGCCCGTACGCGTCGGCCAGGGGGCCAATATTGGGGCGAGCGCAGTAGTCGTTAACGACGTGCCCGCACGGATGACGGTGGTCGGCATTCCCGGCCGTGTCGTGCTGCCCCTGGACGCCCGCCGCATCAGTCGGCATGGCATCGACCTCGACCATCATCTGATGCCCGATCCGGTGGGCAAGGCCCTGGATTGCCTAGCCGCCGGCCTAGCGGCAATCGAGGAACGCATGGCTCGGCTGGAGCACTATACCCAGGCAGCAACCGTCATGGCTGTCGTGAAAAGGGAGCACGAAACCAAATTGACTCAGTAAGAGTTAAAAACATTCGGCTAGGCCAGCGGGCGTAGTGGCTCGCTGAGTTATGAAGACAATTCAGACGGAGATGGGATTATGTTTCGAAAACTGCCTACGATTAAGGCAATTGCCGTAAGGACAGGTGTCGCACTTTCGGTCTGCATTGTATCATTGGAAATAGCGCCTCCGTTCAGCGGCAGCGCCTTCGCCGAACAACCCGCAGCAGTTTCAGCGGCGATTCCGCAGGTCGGTAAGGGTGGGTGCTACAACTGCCACTACCTCGACAAGACCAAGTTCGAGAAGTTCTCGCGCGGCAGCCAGGACCATCATTTCGCCGCAGGCAAAGGCGGCAACGAATGGCCCGCGTTCATTGCCAACTGGGCGACCAACGACATCTACGCCTACACCATAGGCAAGACGATTGGCGATCCCGCCCTTCGCAAGGTGGTGCCGGTGAACGAGTCCGGTCCGACCATCGGGAAAATCACCCCCGACGGTAAGTTCCTGATAACCCTCAATTCTGCGGATGCCACGGCGGCGAGTTATCGAGTCGACCGCAAGGGCTTGGGCCTGGCCCCCGCCGACAAGCCGATCCCAGTCGGCAGCAACCCCTGGGCGATCGAGATTTCAGCCGACAGCCGATTCGCCTTCGTCGCCAGCCTCGGCACCGAGACGGTCACCGTCCTCGCCATCGCCCCCAAGACTGGCGCCCTGTCGTTGGTTGGCACGCCGGTGAAGACGGGGGGTGGCTCATGGTGGATGGCCATCACCAACAATGGCCATTACCTCTATGTCGCAAATCAGCGAGTGAGCCGCATTTCCGGCTATCGGATCGACGGGCAGACGGGAAGCTTGACCCCGATCCCGGCTTCCGCCATGTCCGGGAGGGAACCACGGGCGGTCGCGGTAACCCCGGACGATCGCTTTCTCCTGGTTGCGTGTTCCGCCTCGAACGACGTCTCGAGTTTTTCGATCGACCCCGATACCGGCGTTCTCACCGAGGTCGACACCATTGCCGGCGGCAACTGGCCCTGGTCGATCGCGATCAACCGCTCCAGCAATTCCTTCTACGTCGCCAACTGGGTTTCCAACGACCTCTCGATTTTCCAAATCGCCGCCGATGGGAAGCTGACGCTTACGGAACCGTCGATTCCTAGCTATGGCACCAACCCGGTGGGGGTGACCATTGGGCCGTCGGGAGATTTCCTTCACGTCCTGAATTACGGGTCCGACAGCATGGCGACCTTCCGGATAGACCATTCTACTGGTAAATTATTGTTCGCAAATTCTATTGTCACGGGTGCACACCCTAAGTGGATCGCGTTTTAATGGTGCGTATATCAAGATGCCGCATTCATTGACAGCATAAGGAAGCACACGAATGTTTAGATTTTCGCCCATGAAGGTTGGCTGTTTTGTGGTCCTCATCGGCGTGATGGCGGGAAACGCCCATGGCCAGAACGGCATGCCGGGCAAGAGCCAGATCAACAGAGACGCGGATGCCCTGGTGACCCGCCTTTGCGCCGGATGCCACACACAGCAGGAGCCTGTGAGTGACGACGTCCCGCCAAGGCTTGACGGGCAAAACCGTTATTACCTGGAAAAGCAGCTCAAGAATTTCATGGACGGCTCGCGAAAGAGCGAAATTATGCAGCCCATCGTGTCGCAAATAACCGAGAACGATGTCGGACTGCTTGCCCTGTATTACAGCGAGGCCCGTCATGTGCCAGCGGCCCCGATGGAGCATAAGCCCGATCCGCGGGCGAACGGCATATTTCAGGAAGGTATTGCGGACCGGGGACTGAGGGCGTGCACCGCCTGCCACGGCGGCTGGGCCGAAGGCTTGCTGGAGATGCCCAAACTGGCCGGGCAGAACGAACAGTATGTGATGAAGCAATTGCGCAGCTTCAAGTCCGGTGAACGCACGAACGATGGCGGAGGAATCATGCGGGCAATCGCGACCAAGTTGACCGATGCCGACATCGCTGTTCTTGGCGGCTACCTCAATGGACTCCGGTGATGCCGGTGTAATCGCTGCCTGACAGGAATTGGTGCAACGCGCTGATTGTCCCGTCGGGTGGCGCCCCTCGGAAAGTGAATGATGACCATGCAGTACACACATAACGGCAGTGCGACCCGCAGTCTGCTCTATTCGGCTTGTTTCTGCGTCGCACTGGCCTACGGCCTGTTCTTCTTGCTGCCCCTCTATGTTCAGGTGCTCGGCGGTGACGAGAGGGTCGTCGGCAAGATCCTGGTCGCGAGTGCGCTCGGCACCTTGTCGAGCGTCACTTTCACCGGGCGCCTACTGACGGTCTTCCGGCCCGGGCCTCTCGCCGCGCTGGGGGCTGGCCTGTACGCTGCCGGAGGGCTGCTGTTCGCCATCGTCGACGGCATATCGCCGCTCCATTATTTCGCTGGCATTCTGTTGGGTGCCGGTTGGGGCCTTACTTATACCGTCGGGCCGCTGCTGTTGTCGGATATGGTCGATGACGCCTGCCGGACGTTCTTCTTCAGCGTTCTCTCGGCGTTCAACATGCTGGGGCTGGGCGTCGCGCCGGTGGTGGCGCGTTGGTTCCTTACCGACGGGCTGGTCTCGTACCATCAGGTGTTCCTGGCTGCGGCGCTGCTGGCCAGCACTGGCAGCGCCCTATTCCTCCTGATTGGTTGGCACGGCCGCGCCGCGGCGGCGCCTGCTGCGATGGGCATGGGGGAATGGCGGGCTCTGCGCATCATCCTCGGCTCCGAGGCCCGCTATCCGCTGCTCATGGTGCTGTTGGGCGCCTGTGTGTTCAGCTCGATGATGAACTTCCAGACGACGTTCGCGGCGGCGGAGGGGCTGGATTTCTCGTACTTCTACATCGCGTATACTGCCGCCGTGATCGGCACCCGGTTCCTCATCAGCGGCTGGGTGGGGCGACGTAACCCGCAGATCGCCGCGACAACCCTGCTGTGCCTCATGTGCGCCTCCATCGCGCTGTTCGGAGGGGTGGGCGGGACACCCTGGGTCTACGCCGTCGCCGCAGCGCTGCTGGGGGTCAGCTACGGCCTAGTCTACCCGTTGATACAGGCGATGGCGATCAATCTGTCGGAACCGGCAGTGCGATCGCGCGTGATGGTCTATTTCTGCCTGTCGTACTTCATCGGGGTCTACGTGTTTCCCTATTTCGGTGCCCACGTAATCATCTGGTACGGCTACCCCGGCCTCCTCATCGTGCTCTTCCTGCTCGCCTTCCTCGAATTCGCGGTCGCCCTCTGGCGAATGGCCGTCCATCTCATGGCATCGCGGCGGGTTGTGCAGTTAGAACGGGTTTAGGGCTGAATGGTTATATCCCGATGTTATCGCTGGAGGCTTGTCGTCGAGCCCCGATGTCGGATCTTGTACGTTAGAAACTAACAAACCCTGGGAGAATGGCTATGTCTGAGGTTTATCCACCCATCACGAACGAAATTTTTAAACTCCGGAGCGAGCTGACCCCCTCACAGTCGGCAGCTTTTGCCCAATTCAGCAAGGTGGTCTTCGCCGATGGAGCACTCGACACCAAGATCAAGCAGGTAATCGCCGTCGCGGTTGCCCATGTGACCCAATGTCCCTATTGCATTACCCACCACACCAATCTTGCCCTGAAGTATGGGGCGAGCCAGCAGGAAATCATGGAGGCGATTTGGGTGGCCGCCGAGATGCGCGCGGGGGCAGCATATGCAACCTCCGCCATCGCTCTCACGGCCATGCGCGATTCCGTGAAGGAAGGGTGAGTCCGTAGGGGGGCTCTCCCCCCAGAAGGAAGGGTTCGGTGCATTTCAACCCTGGATTAGCGTTGCCGCGACGTGGTGCTGTCCCGCCATCTGGTGCATCACCGCCGCCTTCGCCGAGGCCCGCGACAAGACCGGCCTGACTTGGCCTGCGGGCAAGACGCCGCCTAGTGTTGCCGTCAATGCACCGTGCAGACCATGCAAGGGTCGAAGGATCGGACCACGTGCTGGACTGCGACCGGTGTGGTTTCGCCTGGATGGATCGGTGTTCCCACCAGGGCTTGTTCCAATGCGCCCGGTTGGCGATCGGCATCACGGGGGGAGAAATTCCAGGTGGTGGGGGCCACGATCTGGTAGCCGGAGATACGCCCATCACGGGCGGTCAGCCAATGACCCAGAGTTCCCCTTGCGGCTTCCACGAATCCAATTGCGGCTCCATCAATGGCTTGGTCGGGTGAGGCGTTGCAAAAGGGGTCGCCGGGGCGAATGGCCGTGACCCAATCTTCCATGGCGGGGATCAGGCGAGCCAGTTCCAAAAGTCGGGCGACGACCCGAGCTTTGACGGAGGCAGCCTTCGAAGTGGCAATCAGGGCTTTGGCTAGGGGATGCCCGTCCACCACTTGACGGGCGAGGGCTCCGACCTCCACCACTTGGCCATCCAGCCGGGGTGATTTGCACCAGCTATAGGCGTCGGGTTTATCCGGGGCGGGCAGGGTCAGTCCGTTGAAGGGGGCAACGGCACCGCCTTCCATCCACGAACTGGCGACATCCTCGACGATGAGGCTGGAGTCCAGAGGCCCGACGAAGCCGTTATTGCGCCACACACCCGGTTGAAATAGTCCAAAACTGCCCGATGAGACCAGCACGCCCGGTCCAATTCCCAGGCTGTCCAGATTCAAGTCGCGGGCAATGTGGAGAAACAGTCTGAAATCCCCACAATCGGGGGGGGCCGCATCAGCCCAGGCATCCAGAGCCGCCAGGGAGTCCAGGGCTGTGATGGCTTCCAGCCGGTCGGCGAATACGATGGTTTCCAGCGCTTCCCTGAACTCGGCCAGGATGGAGAGAAGCCGGACCTTTTCCGCTGGGTCAACCGCCTTGGTCACTCCACCCGGCTGTAACGCCAGGGAATGGGGCCATTTGCCCGCCAGCAATCCCATCAGATGAAGAAAACGGGCGCGAGCCGGAAGCAGGGCGCCGGCGGCTTCTCCCTCATTGGCGGCAAAGCGGCGGCGGGCCGCAGCGAACCAAGGCCGGTCGGCGTAACAGGCCCGTGCGAAATCAGGGGTGAAGAACAAGACGAAATGGGTCAGATGGTCGGCGGCATTCTCGCAGGCTAAGATCAGGTCCAAGGCCAGTCGCCCATTGGCGGGTGGCTCCGTCTCTGTCACTTTTGCGATGGCTCGTGCGGCCGCTACCGATTGCGATACCGAACAGATGCCGCAGATGCGGGGGGCGATCACCAAGGAATCAGTGACGGGGCGGCTTAGTAGAATCTGCTCGAAGCCACGATAAAGCGGCGCGGTAACTCGCGCTTCGGTGACCGAGCTGTCGGAAATGTCCAAGGTCACTTCCAGGTCGCCTTCAACCCGGTTGAACGGCCCGACGATCATGCGCGATGAGGTGGTCATGGTGCCTTTGGGGAACGGCGGGCCGGGGGGACCAGCACATGATCGGAATGTGCGTTGGTGCGAACGCGCTGGGGCGTCGCTGATTTGGATAAAGCCGCCAGGGCGACGAACCAGGCTTTGGGCATATCCACCGGCAGCCCTACTGGAATGCCAGCCAGTTTGGCGGTTTCTTGGAAAGGACCTGACGGGGTCTCGAAGCCGGGACTGGTGCAATTGACACAGGCATAGCCAGCATCGGTGCAAGATCCCGCGCCGTTCCAGCGTCGGATATTACAGTCACCAGGGGCCTGGGTGGCACGGCAGCCGAGATTTTCCATCAGGCAACCGCGATCGGATGGGCGGGCAGCGCTGGCCTTGAACTCATAAAATTCATTCCGGCCACAGCCGTGATGGGCCAGGTGATCGGCGATGGCGCGCGGGCGGCCCAGGCTATCCAGACGGTCTTGGCCGAAATCTCCCAGGGACAATGCGGCCAGGGTTTCAACCACCCATCCGGGATGGGGGGCGCAGCCGGAAATATTGATGACCGGAAGACCAGAGGAGGAGCGAAAGCCTTTTCCCAAGGCTCCCCCCGCATCCCAGCCGGAGAACTGCAAGCCCTTGGCATCGGTGGGATTGGCCCCCGCCGATGGCATGCCGCCATAAGCGGCACAGCTGCCGATGGCGACCACATGGCGGGCGCGGTCAGCCAATTGAGTGATCCAGTCCTTCATGGAGCGCCCCGTCCCGG
>JAYTWE010000377.1:0-1899 GCA_043744055.1 Magnetospirillum sp. | reverse complement strand
CGCCAATCCGCTTTGGCGCAAGTGCTATAGCTTACCCAGGCATCGGATATCGTCATCTTGGGGCAGTTCAGCCAGCATGGCGGCCACCGTCTTGGCCATCACGGGATGGATATGATCCCCTGTGATTTCCGCTAGGGGAGCCAGAGCAAAGCGTCGCTCTCCCATGCGGGGGTGGGGGATCACCAGGTCGGGAACCTCCATCACCACATGGTCGTAAAGCAAGATGTCCAGGTCGATCAGGCGTGGGCCATAACGAACCGAGGCCACTCGCCCCAATTCATCTTCCAGCTGTTTCAATCCGCGCAGCAGGTCAAGCGGGGCCAAATCGGTTTCGCCGCCCACCGCCATGTTGAGAAAGGCGGGTTGATCGGTGACGTAAAGCGGAGCGGTCTCCCACAGGCTGGATTGGCAGTCTAGCCGCACCAATTCCGCCAAGGCGGCAATGGCTGTGCGCAGATTGGCCGCGCGGTCCCCTAAATTGGTGCCGAGGCCAAGGAAAATTCGGCTCATTCAGGTGATCCGGCTCATTCAGGCGATAATGTCGGGGATCAACAAGTTCTCGAACTTCGCGATCTCGTCCTTCAACGAAAGCTTACGCTTCTTCAGCCGCTGAAGGCGGAGCTGGTCGAATGGAATCCCTTCCGAAACACGCGAAATCACGTCATCCAGGTCTCGGTGCTCGGTCTTAAGTTCGGCGAGCCGCCGACGCGCATCATCAAGAGTGTCATCTATCATGGCAAAATTGGAACATGAATGGAGGTTAGACGGTAGCAGAACTCGACGGGAAACGGTATGGATAAGGTAGGGATGAGTGGAGAAGATCTCATGGCTGAAAAGCGCATCGGTATTCTGACCAGCGGCGGCGACTGCGCCGGCCTTAATGCGGCTTTACGCGCAGTGGTGCATCGGGCCATCCGCAACTATGGATGGCGTGTGTTCGGTATCCGTGACGGCAGCATGGGACTGATGGAGCGGCCACTCGATTATATTGAATTGGACCTGTCTTTGGTGACCGGCGATATGCTGCGCTTGGGCGGAACCATCTTGGGGACCATCAATAAAGGCGATCCCTTTGCCTTTCCCATGCCCGACGGCACCATCAAGGATCGGTCCCAGGAATTCGTGGACGGTTATAAGGAATTGGGGATCGAGGCGTTGATTGTCATCGGTGGCGATGGCTCCATGCGCATTCTCAATAATTTATGCCGCAAGGGCGGCATTCCCATGGTGGGCATCCCAAAGACGATCGACAATGACGTGGCGCATACCGATTACGCCATTGGCTTTGCGACCGCGTTGAATGTGGCGGGTGAGGCGATCGACCGTCTGGCTCCGACCGCCGCCAGCCATCACCGCGTGATGATTCTTGAAGTGATGGGCCGCGATGTGGGGCATATCGCCATCAATGCCGGTATCGCTGGCGGGGCCGATGTGGTCTTGATCCCGGAAATTCCCTATACCCTGGAAGGCATCGTCAAGAAGATCGAAGAGGTCAGCGCCGAGGGCCGTAACCACGCATTGATGGTGGTGGCCGAGGGGTGCAAGACCGAGACCGGACAAAATGTCACCACGATTCAGACCGGCGGTGAAAACCGTTATGGCGGGATCGGGCAATACCTGGCCGCCCGTCTGGGTGATCTGGTAAAGGCCGAGACCCGCGTCACCGTACTGGGCCATGTGCAGCGCGGCGGCATGCCTTCCATGCGTGACCGTATTATTGCTTCGGCTTTCGGCGTCTATGCCGTGGACCTGATCGCTCAAGGGAAGCTGGGGCGCATGGTGGCATGGCAGCATGGTCAGGTCTCGGATGTTCCCATCACCGATGTGGCGGGATTAACCCGCGCTATCGACCCTTATGGATCCTTGGCTCAGACTGCGCGCGGCCTGGGAATTTATATC
>JAYTWE010000376.1:0-2653 GCA_043744055.1 Magnetospirillum sp. | reverse complement strand
AGATCAGGGTGGCCCGCACGGCTGCTCCGGTCACGGTCCATCACGGCATGGCCATGGCTCCGGCCGGTGGCGGAGCAGCACACCCGGCAGGAGCGGGCGGCGCGGCGGCTTATGACGCCGATCACCCCGGAGCGGTGACCTCCCCCATGGTTGGCGTCGCTTATATGTCGCCGGAACCGGGAGCCGCCAAATTCGTCAATCCCGGCGATACGGTGGCCGAAGGCCAAACGGTGATGCTGATCGAGGCTATGAAGACCTTCAACCCGATCCGCGCCTCGCGCGGCGGCAAGATCACCCGCATCCTGGTGACCGACGGCCAGCCGGTCGAGTTCGGTGAACCCTTGATGATTATCGAATAGCGATGATGTTCGAAAAGGTCCTCATCGCCAATCGGGGCGAGATCGCACTGCGTATCCATCGCGCTTGCCGCGAGATGGGTATCCGCACCGTGGCGGTGCATTCCACCGCCGACAACGACGCCATGCATGTGCGTCTTGCCGACGAAGCGGTCTGTATCGGCCCGCCCGCGGCGCGCGATTCCTATTTGAACAAGGCGGCAATTTTGTCGGCGGCCACCATCACGGGGGCCGACGCCATTCACCCCGGATATGGCTTCCTGTCCGAAAATGCCGACTTCGCGCAGATGGTGGAAGAGCACGGTTTCGTGTTCATCGGTCCGACCCCCGACCATATCCGCATGATGGGCGACAAGATCACCGCCAAACAAGCCGTCAAGGATGCCGGTATTCCGGTGGTGCCGGGATCGGATGGGGCGATCGTGTCGGAAGAGCAAGCTCTTAGCGTCGCGGAAGAGATCGGTTATCCGGTCCTCATCAAAGCGACCGCAGGTGGCGGCGGCAAGGGCATGAAGGTGGCCCGCTCCCCGGAAGAGATGGTCGAAGCCTGGAAGATGGCCCGCAACGAAGCCAAGGCCGCTTTCGGCAATGCCGACGTCTATATGGAAAAGTATCTGGGTAAGCCGCGCCATATCGAGATGCAGATCCTGGCCGATAATTACGGCGCCGTGGTTCATCTGGGCGAGCGCGACTGCTCGCTTCAACGCCGACACCAGAAAGTCCTGGAAGAGGCTCCGTCCCCGGCGCTCAACGCCGACCAGCGGACCCGTATCGGCAAGATCGCCTGCGACGCCATCGCCAAGTTGGGCTATCGCAATGCTGGCACCATCGAATTCCTGTTCGAGAACGGTGAATTTTACTTCATCGAGATGAACACCCGCCTCCAGGTGGAACACCCCATCACCGAGGCCATCACCGGTATTGATCTGGTCCGCGAGCAGATCCGCATCGCCGCCGGGGCGCCGCTGGGCTACACCCAAGAGGACGTTCGCTTCCAAGGCCATGCCATCGAATGCCGGGTCAATGCCGAGGACCCGCAGACCTTTGTCCCCTGCCCCGGACGCATCGAAGGCTACCACGCCCCCGGAGGATTGGGCGTGCGGGTGGATTCCGGCCTTTATGCCGGCTATCGTATTCCGCCCCATTACGACAGCATGATCGCCAAGCTGATCGTCCACGGCAATTCCCGTAACGAGGCGTTGATGCGCCTGAAACGGTCGCTGGGCGAATACGTGATCGAAGGCATCAAGACCACATTGCCGCTGCACAATCGGCTTGTGCAGGACTCCGACTTCGTTAACGGTGATTACGACATCCACTGGCTGGAAAAATTCGTCGAACGGAATACCTGAGGATTTGTGCGGGGTTCAGAAGATTCGTTAGAGCACCAAGCCCTTGAACGGAGCAGCTCCGTTCAAGGGCTTGGTGGGATTACTCGGCCGGGGCGGCACGCTCGGACGGCAACTGCATCGCCGCCAGGGCGACGATAACGGCCGAGCCCGCCAGAAGCATGAACAAGACTTCAAAGCCGCCCGTCGCGCCGCGAATGACAGAGACCAACGGCACCCCCAACCCCGACACGCCAAATGACAAGACGAATTTCAGACCAAAGGCGGTTCCCCGCCACTTGGCCGGGGTATAGCGCGACAGCAACAGATTCTCGGCGGGAATACCGGCCATATTGAAGCTGACCGCCAGAACCGCCACCGCCACCAACCCCAGGCCAGAGGCATAGGCGATCCCCAGCAATAAGGGAACCTGCATGGCCGCCACCACCACATAGATACGCTTGGGCGATAACCGGTCGGCCAGATGCCCGGCTAGAATCTGAGTCAAGCCCGCCAACAGATAGACCACGGTGACGCCACCGGCGGCGGCCCAGATCCCGGCATCCCCCAGGCGCTCGGCGAAAAGCTTCGGTAAAGCGGGTTGGGTAGCCTGATACACCAGACCAGCACACAGCATGGTCACCGACAAAACAATTCCAGCCCGCACCGTGTCACCCTTGCTGGCGACCGGCTCCGGCCTACGATCAGCCTTGGTCTCCACCACCACGCCCTTGGCCAGCATCACCAGGAACAGCACTCCCGTGGCAAGAACCACCACGCCAGGGATGATGAAAGCCGCCCGCCAGCTGGCTGTGGCGATCAACCCGCCCGCCACAATCCCGGCTAAGGCGGGGCCAATCCCACCGAACACGCCGTTGAGACCGATGGCCTTGCCCTTATCCTCGGCATTGCGGATCAGCCAGGCGATGCCCACCGGGTGGTAGATGGAGCCGAAAAGCCCCATCAACG
>JAYTWE010000375.1:0-7510 GCA_043744055.1 Magnetospirillum sp. | reverse complement strand
GCGGACACACATGGAAGCCTGGGCTCGGCGTTGCTGATGGTATTCCAGCAGACGCGGCAGATTGGTCTGGGTCAGCAGATCGCCATTCATCACCAGGACCGGTGCGGATGGGTGTTTCGGCAGCAGACCCAGCGGCCCGGCAGTCCCCATAGGCTTGTCTTCCCGCAGATATCGGATTTCCACACCCCAGCGAGAACCGTCGCCGAAATGCTCTTCGATCATGTCGGCGCGGTAATTGACGGACAGAAAGAACCGCCAGAAGCCCTGGGCGATCAGACCGTCGAGAATTCGTTCCAGAATCGGCCGCCCTCCCACTTGGAGGAGCGGCTTGGGAGTATCTTCGGTCAGGGGGCGTAATCGCTGGCCTAATCCTCCGGCCATCAGCACGACGATATTGTCGCGCCGCGCCGACTGCCCGATCAGCTCATCCAGCTGGGCCAGCCCGACCACGACACCTTCCGCATTCAGCAAAGGCATCTGGTGGATCAGGTGCTGGCGCATGAGCGCGATCAGGGCCGAAGAATCACCGCCTGGAAATGCGGTGCGCGGCTTGACGTTCATGATTTTGGACACCGGGGCCGACATTTCGATTCCAGCCAAGATGCCGCGCCGGATATCGCCATCGGTCACGGTCCCGATCAGGCGATTGGCCGGGTCCACCACCAGACATATCTGGTAGGACGCCTTGTCCAATACCTGAATGGCGTCAAGGATGCGGGCATCCTTGGATACCAGGGTTTGGCGCCAATCCTTCATGACTGCATCCCTTTTCCCGGCCGCGCTGGAACACCAATTACCGTCTGGCCGGGTGGCACGTCTCGGGTGACCACGGCTCCGGCCCCGACAACAGCATCCGCGCCGACCCGGCGTCCGGGTAAGATTACGGCACCCGCGCCAAGCCGGGCACGATCCTCGACGGTGACGCCGCCGCATAAGATCGCACCGGGTCCCATATCGGCGGCCTCGCCCAAGACGCAGTCATGGTCGATGCGGCCGCCGGTATTGACCACCGCGCCGAAGCCGATGCGGGTACAGGCCTGGATGACGGTCCCGGCCATGATCTGCGCCCCGGGCGCGATCTCCACCTCGGGGCCGATGATGGCGGTGGGGTCGATGACGGCGGGGAAGGCGAAGCCCAAGGCGGCATAGCGATCGAATAAGGCAGCCCGCAGCGCGGAATTCTCGCCGCCGATGCCGTTGGCGAGCAGCAGACTGGCCGGATCGCGGCCCTCCAGCACCTCGTCGCCCCCCAGGACCGGGACGCCCAGGATGCTTTGTCCGATCAGGCGCGGGTCGCAGGCCCCTGTGATGGTCAGTCCGGCCCGTTGCAGGGCGGAGATCACCACCTTGGCATGGCCGCCCGCCCCCAGGATCAGGAATGGCAGCCCACTCATAGTTCAGCCTCCGCGATCAATTGGTCGGGGGCATAGGACCGGCTGGACTGGCGGCCCAGCATATCCCAATAGCGGGTGGGGGACAGGCCGGTTCCCGGTCGTTTGACCCCCAGATTGGCGGCGGTGAAAACCTCGCCCACGCCGATGGCGGTCAGGGCCACCAGACTTTTACGGGCAACGGCTCGATTCGCCATCTCTGACGGTGCCGCAACCTTCTCCGCCGTGCCTCGCATGGTTTCAACCTCGCGGATGGCACGGATCATCTTGGTCAGCTCATGGGGTTCCAGCGAGGCTTTGTGGTCGGGGCCGGGCAAGGCGCGGTCCAAGGTGAAGTGCTTTTCCACCAGCACCGCGCCCAGGCCCACCGCCGCCACGCTGGCCAAGATACCCTCGGAATGATCCGACAAGCCCACCTTCAGGCCGAATTCCTCGGCCAAGGTGGTCATGGCGCACAGATTGACCTCGGCGGCAGGGGTCGGATAGGCGGTGGTGCAATGGAGCAGGGTCACCCGCTGGCCCAGGACGGCCCAGGCTTCGGGCTGCTCTAGTGCGGTGGCGAAACTCACCGCTCCCGGTGCAAGCCCCAGATAGCCCACGGCCAGGACGGCCAGAGCATCACGGATATCGGCCAGATCGCACATGCCGGTGGAGAGGATGACGTCCTTGCCGCTTTGGGCCATGCGCAGCAGCAGGGGCGCGTTGGTGATCTCGCCCGACGGGCATTTCAGCAGGGGCAGGTCCAGGCCCAGCAGGAAGTCCAGCGAGACCGCATCGAAGGCGGTGGACAGGAACATGATGTTGCGCCGGGCGCAATGTTCCATCAGCGCGCCATGGGCCTCGAACGGCAGTTCGAGGCGTTTCAACATGGCGTACTGGCTTTCCTCCGCCCCGGTATTGACGGTTTGGTATTCGGCCTGGGGCGCGGTGGCGGTGACCAGATCCCCGGCGCGGAAGGTCTGAAACTTGACCGCATCGGCACCGGCATCGGCGGCGGCGTCGATCAAGCGGTGGGCCAGGGCGAGATCGCCGTTATGGTTGACACCGGCTTCGGCGATGATGAAGCAGCTCATGCCCGCGTCTCCAGATCATGGAAATGCTTCATCAGAATTCCGTCCAGATCGGCGGTAGCGATGATCTCTGTGATCTTCGCCGATGCCCCGCCTCGGCCCAGCGGCGGACTCTGCGTGCGTGCGCGCTTGCGGAAGGCGGGGTCGAGGGCGGTGGTGATGGCGGCGGCGATCTCGTCGGCGGTCTCGCCGCAATCAATGACGGATGGGGCACGAAGACGGCCCTTTTGGCGCTCGCCCATATTGATGGTGGGAACCCCCATGGCCGGGGCTTCGATCAAGCCGCTGGAGGAATTGCCGATCACCGCCGAAGCCAGAGCCATGGCGGCCACATAGCGGCGGTTGCCCAGGCTGGCCACCAGCCGGACCCGGTCGGGGTGGCGCTGTTGCCATGCGGCAAAGGCGGCGGACACCATTGAATGGCCGGGATCGGCATTGACACCGGTCACCACGATTCGGGCTTGCGGCCAGCGGTCCAGCGCCGCCAGCAACTGCTCCACCGCCAAAGCGGGATCAGTACCGGACAGGGTAACCGGATGATAGGTGACCAGGAACACCAGCCCGTCCAGGCTCATGCCCAGCACCGCTTCCAGCTCGGCCTGACCCGGCAGGGTCTCGCGGGTCAGCAGGTCAAGGCCGGGAGCACCCACATGGAAAACCCGCGCGGGGTCTTCGCCCAGTTGCAGCACCCGGTCGCGATAGGCGGCGGCGGCGGTGAAGTGGAGGTGGGACATCTTGGTGATGGCGTGGCGAATGGACTCGTCGAACGCGCCTTCGGTGGTCTCGCCGCCATGGAGATGGGCCACCGGCACGGTCATGACCAAAGCCGCCGAGGCCGCGGCCAGCATCTCGAACCGGTCACCGAGAATGATGAGAAGATCGGGCTTCAGCCGGTCCAACGCTTCGGCCATACCGGAAATTCCACGCCCCATGGCGCCCGCCACATCCACAGCCCGGTCGCCGTCCAAGACCGGAACCTTGGCATTGATTGTGAACCCGTCGGCTTCGATCTCGCGCCAGGTCTCGCCGAATTCCTCAGAGAGATGGGCGCCGGTAACCAGAATCTGCAAGCACAGACGCGCATCATCGGCGATGTCGCGCGCCAGCCAGCGTAAGTGACCGTATTCAGCGCGGGAACCGGTGACGATGCAGATCGTTCGCGTCAAAGCGTATCGTCCTGGTCGCCCGGCGTCGGGATGGTTTTGTAGAGGCCGGAATAGTTGTAGCAGGTCTTGCACAGCGGCAGTTCGTCATGGCCGTGGCGGGCCAGCACCGTGCGAAACTCCTGCAATTGGTCCGACCGCCAGATTTCGGCGATGGAATGGGTGTTGAAATCCCCGGTCAGCATGATGTTGTCGCTGTCGGCGCAACAGGCGCTGATGGTCCCGTCCCAGTTCACCGACAGCTTGTCATAGACTTCGGGACATTCGGGATGTTCTTTGACCAGGCTCTGCTGGGTTTTCAGCCATTTCAGCATTTCCAGTTCGGCCGGACGCAAGCGGATGGTGTTCATATCCAGATGGTCGAGCACCGTATGGCCCACTGAAACCTGATCGACGATCGGCTGCAACAGGGCGGTGAATTCCGCCACCTGTTCCGGCGTCTCATAGGTGATGGAGGTGGAGACATGCAGATAGGGCAGGTCCCTGTCGCCTCGAATTTCGGCAAAGCGGCGGATGGTATCCACCAGACCTTGGAAGAAATCGGTGTTGCGCATCTCGCCATAGCTCTTGGCATCGACGCCCTGGAAGGAGAATTTCAGTGAGGACAGCGGGATATCACACAGCGCCCGGATGGTGTCGTCATCAAGCTTGGAGCCGTTGGTGTTGACATGGGTCAGCAAGCCGCGATCACTGGCCATGCGGATATAGTCGATAAAGCGCGGATGCATGGTCGGCTCGCCGAAGCGGATGAACCGCAAAGCCGTTCCGTGCGGCGCAACCTCGTCCAGCAGCTTCTCGTACAAGGCGTCAGCCAGATAACCCTTGGTGCGCTTCTGACTGAAATTGCCGGTGGGGCACATCAGGCAGCGGAAATTGCACAGATTGGTGAGCTCAATATCCATCAACCGGGGGAAATCGGGGAGGTCGGCAAATTTCTGAACCGAATTTCCAGTGTTGCAGAGATTGTAGATCGGCTGGAAAGGATTGACCCGACTCATCGCAAAATCTCCTGCAACACGGTGATGACCCGGTCTTGATCCGCCGAAGTCAAATTGGTGGAGCATGGCAAGGTCAGAACCCGACCCCACAAGGAATCGGCAACCCTCATATGGGTCTGCGGCGCTTCGGCGTAAGGGGGTTGGAGGTGGACTGGTTTCCAGAACGGCCTTGCGTCGATCTCGGCTTCGCGCAGCTTGCCCCGCGCCGTCGTCACTGCTTCGGCATCGCTCAGTAAAATACCGGAGAACCAAGCCGCGCCTTCGGCCCAATCGACCCGAGGAAATAAGCTGACTCCCGGCAGACCGGTCAGGGCGGCATCATAGCTGTCGCGGATGCGGCGCTTGGCGGCGACCAATTGATCCAGCCGCTCCAGCTGGGCACATCCTACTGCCGCTTGGATGTTGGTCAGGCGGTAGTTATAGCCCACCCGGTCATGGGTATAGTCGGCTCCGACCCGTGCGGTGGTGGAGATATGCCGTGCCAAGGCCATGACGGCTTCGTCATCACCCAGCACCATGCCGCCGCCACCGGCGGTGACGGTCTTGTTGCCGTTGAAGGACACCGTGGACAGATCGGCTCCCCATTGTCCCATGGGACGGCCTTTATAGGTGGAGCCCAGAGCGGCGGCGCCATCGGCTACCACTTTAAGCCCGAAAGCGCGGGCGGCTTCGACGATGGAATCCATGTCTGCGGGATGGCCCAGAGTATGGACCGGCATGACCGCCGAGACCCTGCGGCCGCTGGCTGTATGGATCAGGCGGTCTCCGTCGCGCCGCGTCTCACGCTCCAAAGATTCGGCCAGCAGGCGGGGGTCCAGGGTCCAGCTGTCGGCGTTTACATCCATCAACCAGGGTATGGCCCCGGCATGGGAAATAGCGTTGGCGCTGGCGATGAAGGTGTAGGACGGCAGGATCACCAGATCGTCGCGTTCGACTCCGACGCTCATCAGGGCCAAATGCAAAGCGGTGGTGCCGGACGACGTGGCGACGCCCAGGCGCGATCCGGCGGCTTTGGCGCTCAGGGCTTCCGCCCGATCGACGAAAGGCCCCACCGAAGAGACAAAGGTGCTCTCGATGCATTCTTGCAGATAGCGGGCTTCGTTGCCGTCGAGGCTGGGGACGCAGAGCGGGATCATCATGGTCACATCTTCTGCTCAAGGGATTTGTTGGCCTCGGCATGGGCCAATTCCGGCACCGCTTTGCGCACCGCATCAACCACGGCCTCTTTGCGCCAGTCGGGGCTTTGGCGCAAGGCGGTGATCTCGGCTAGGAATCCGGCGATGGCGCCGGGCGGCGGCGCTTGCTCGATCACCGTGTCGATGAAGCCATAGCGGCTGCGGTCCACCGCGTCGCTCTCGCGATAGAATTCCTCGAACGCTTTTTCTCCGGTGGTGTCCGAGGGCGAGAAAAAACATGGCCAGAATCCGGGCGGGATGGGGCGCAGAGTCCGCGCTTCGTCCTCGGTCTTGCACAAGATGGGCTCCAGTCCTTGCTGGCGCAGGAATTCCACCGCGATATCGGACAGCTTCATCAGGTCGGCATCGGGGTCCAGGCGGGGCAGGAAGACCTCGCCCGGACGGCCAAGAAACGCCGCCAGCAGACACAGCTGGCCCGCTTCCTCGTGGGAGATGAAATAGCGCCGCACATCGGAGGGCGCCGCCAGGGGCTGGCCCTTTTCCAGGCGGCGCTCGAAGCCTTCCAGCAAGCTGCCAGCGGAAAACGCCACATTGGCGAAGCGGGCCGAGGTGGCGATGGTGTTGCTTTGCTCGAACAACACCTTCTCCATCAGATTCTTGGTGGCTCCCATCAGATTGACCGGGCGGACCGACTTGTCGGTGGAGACCGAGAACACCCGGCCGATGCTCTTCCCGGCGGGATGGACCAGGAAGCGCGCCAGGGCGGCCACATTGACCTCGATCATACGCAACAGGCTATAGACGTCGCGTTCCGAGCGGACATGTTTGACCGCCGAGAAGTTGATGAAGACGTCATAGGGGCCGTGATCGGCGGCGAAGCGGAGAAACTCCTCCGAGCCGAAATCAACGCTGACCGTACAAAAATCCTCGGGAAGCCGGGTCTCGGTGGCGGAGCGCAGGTCACGCACCACCTCCACCAGACTATTTTCGTTGATATCGACCAGATGGAGGGCGGCTGGAGTAAATCCCGCCAACTGGCGCACGAAGGCGTGACCGATGGACCCGGCTGCTCCCACCACCAGCACTCGCTTACCGGAAATGGCGGTATTCAGGGATTGCCGGTTGGCCGCCATATCTTGGGCGAACAGCGAGCGGGTCCGTCCGAGGATACGGGCCAAAAGGGGATCAGTCAGATCGAAATGCTTGGTCACGGGAGTGTCCTAGGCTTTGGGCGGGTCGCTGCGGAAACGCAGACTCATGAGAAGTTTGGGAACCAAAATCCGGTCCTCAGGCAGAATCAATGCCAGCCGCGCCGCCAGCTCGGCGGAACCGGAGATGCTGGTCACCAGAACGGCATCCACTTGTTTTGGAAGATCGGCCTCAGCCAAGCTGTTCAGATGGGCCAAGGTCGGAGTCGGGGTCACTGCGCCGACAATGCCCACCACCTGGACCGCCGGTTGAGCAACGGTACACAGCAAGGCGATTTCGGCCATGTCGCCGCCACCGGCCAGGGCAACACGCCGCCAGCCGTTGCGGGCACAGATGTCCACCAGGGCGGCATATTGTCCGCGTGCTTCTCTGAACAGGTTCAGGGATTGCTGGAGATATTCCGATGCCAGCCGTGCCTTCTCGGCCAAGCCGGTGGGCGTTAGATAATAGAGATAGCGGTTGGCCGGAGCCTGGGAGAGCTTCACATAGCCTTTCTTGACGCACCGCTTCACATAGGCGTTGGCCATGCCCAGTGCGATCCCC
>JAYTWE010000374.1:0-5598 GCA_043744055.1 Magnetospirillum sp. | reverse complement strand
CGCTTGAGCCCAGAAAAAGCGGAGCTTTTTCCGCCTCAGGCAAAGCTAGGCCGTTCGCGTGTGAACGCGAAACGGTCTAGGTGAGGGGCCTCACCAAGGCACTTCCCACAATTGAATCTTGTCGCGGAATCCCTTCAGCGAATGCATTCCGGCATTTCCCCATGGGATGGGTTTCGACCCGGACAGATCCTTGACCACCTGGGTGCAAAGGGTCTGGTCGGACTCGGTGGCGGCGCAGACGCGGGCGGCCAACTGCACCGTGGAGCCGAACAGATCATCTTCTTCTTGAATGGGCTCGCCCGCATTCAATCCGATGCGCAGATGGAGCGGCAGGTTGGGTTGCTTTTCATTATGAGAGGCAACTTGACGTTGAATCTGGATGGTGGCGTCCACCGCATTGGCGGCGGAGGCGAAGGAGGCCATGATTCCGTCGCCGGTATGCTTGACCTCATGCCCGGCGAATTGGGTCAGGGCGGTGCGCACGATGGCATTGTGCTTGCGCACGATCTCTTGGGCCGCCACATCGCCACGGGCCTGGGTCAGATCGGTGGAGCCCACCATATCGGTGAACATGACCGTCATGATGGAGGGTTTCTTCTCGCTGGTGGGCTTGTTCCAGTCCTTGAGCGAGGTCTGCAGCTTGATCTGCGGCGTCATCTCGTCACCGGACACCCATGAATCCATGGCTTCCTTACCGGCCATGACCATTTTTCCATAACGTGGTTCGCGCGCGTATTCAGGCACTTTCTCGTAAAAGAGCGCGGCCTGATCGGCTGAGGTTCCCAGCTTCTCGATGATGGATTTCAGCAGCTTGCGTTGACCACTGGAATCCATCTTTTTATCGTTGGCGATGGCTTGGACGGCGCCAGCCATATAGAGGTTCAGGCCGAATAAGGTGTACTTGTCCAATTGCAGACCGCTGCGGCGGACCACATCGACGGCATGGTTCACGAAGCGGTCGGTGACCGCCTGCGAGGCTTCCAGCGCCGGGGTGGTCGGAATAGCGTCTACCGAGGCGGCTGTCGCCGATTGCTCCTGAGGCTGCTCTGAGAACGGCGGAGCATCCTCTTCCGGGCCGGGGAGAATTTCGGGGAGGATGTCTTCGTTTTGGCCGGGTTCCTCCACCGGGTCTTCATCGGCCCACTTATCGGGAATCTGCTCCCAGGCGGCTTTGGCCGCCAGCTTGTCCAATGACTTTTTGAGCTTGGCGTCGACCTGTTGCTTTTGGGGTGCCCCGGAATTCCACGCCACATTCTGGCGGTGCAACGCCACATTGGCGTGACGCGGGATCATGCGAAGGCCCAGTGGGACGCCGGTCATCAGCAGGACCAGAATGAAGACCGCAAACAGCAATTGGCCGTATTCATCCGGGGTGACCCGAAAACCGTAATCATAGAGGAAGGTCACGATGGTGGGGACGAGGCGCAATGCGCCTAAAGCCAGCGCGGCGGCGACCAAAAGGACAATCAGGAGACGAAAGACGATTGTTGTCAGGCCCGCGCCATCGGTTGGAGCACTCGGCATCCGTGCCACGGTTTTGGCGGATTGCGCGGATGTTTTCCCTCCGCCGGTTTTCTTGCCGCCGCTGGAGGCTGCCGACTTTCCGCCTCCGCCTCCGCCCGCCGCGAGACCGCCCTTTTTGGGGGTGATGTTGGCGCCGCTGATATAGACCTCGGCCTCGTCGAAGACATTGCTGTCGGTGTTATAGGTTTCGCGGACGACCTTGACCCGCACGCCCACGGTGTTTTCGACTTCCTTGGCTTCACGGACAGCCTCGTCGCGCTCCAGCCGGGGGAAGCGCGCATGGAGCATCCAGCCACGGCTTTCTTGGACGTAGACCTCGAAGTGGACGATAATCATGAGTCTGCCCGGTAATCCCTAAGACTTGCTCTAGCCCCTTCAGCAAGTGATGTCCATCGCAAACACTTAAGGCTGGCGAGTTGCCAGCCGAACACTACGATATTCAATTTAGGGATATAGGAACAGCCGTGACGACAGACAAGCCGCCACGGCTTCATTCCAGAATCAGGTGTTGGTCGACTTAATGCCAAAACCGTCGAAACGCTTCTTGAACTTGGCGAGCTGGCCGCCGGTATCGACCAAGCGATGCACGCCGGTCCAGGCCGGGTGAGACTTGGGGTCGATGTCAAGGCGCAGGGTGTCGCCAGCCTTGCCCATCGTCGACTTGGTCTTGAATTCGGTGCCGTCCGTCATGACCACGTTGATCTCGTGGTAGTCGGGGTGAATATTGTCTTTCATGGCCTGCTAGCTCCGCAAATCGAAGGCGCCTCTATATCCAAAACATGGAGCCTGTGCAAGCCATCCTTCACGGCGCGGGTGAAATGAGACTAACATCGGTCTCCTTTCCTGGGAGAGTTTGGAATGAGTCTGGACGAAAATCAGTTTTCCACCCTTGCGGATCGGTTGATCGAGCGCATCGCCGACACGGTGGAGGATGCGTTGGAACACGCGGATGCGGATATTCAGTCGGGGATTTTGACCATTACCCTGCCTGGAATCGGGCAGTGGGTTATCAATAAGCATGCCCCCAACCGTGAAATCTGGGTGTCATCCCCCAAGAGCGGGGCCTTTCACTTTACCCTGACGGGGGAGGCATGGGTCTCCACCCGCGATGCCTCGGTGGCGATGATGCCGCTGTTGAGCGCTGAATTGGGCGTAGAGCTGTAGATTGAAAACGGGCGGCCGGGATTGGGCCGCCCGTGTAACACTTAGACCGGCTTCACCAGGATGTGGCGCTTCTTGCCCGCGGTCAGCTTGATGGCGCCGTCCTTGATGTCGGCTGTCGAGACCGGCTTGGTCTCATTGTCCAAGACGGCATCGTTGACCTTGCCGCCGCCGCCCTTGATAAGCCGCTTGGCGTCGCCATTGGACTCCGCCAGACCGGCGCGAACGAACAGGGCGAAGGCGGGCATACCCGCCGCAAGCTCGGCTTCCGGGATTTCCACCGTCGGAAGATTGTTGGAGGCGACACCTTCCTCGAAGGTCTTACGGGCGGTCTCGGCCGCTTCGATTGCGGCGGATTCGCCGTGAGCCAGCCGGGTCACTTCATTGGCCAAAATCTTTTTGGCTTCGTTGATCTCCGAGCCCTGCAACGCCTCCAGGCGGGCAATCTCGTCCAGGGGCATCTCGGTGTAGAGCTTTAAGAAGCGCCCCACATCGGCGTCTTCGGTGTTGCGCCAGTACTGCCAGAACTCCCAGGGGCTGAGCATATCGGCATTCAGCCAAACGGCGCCGTTGACGGTCTTTCCCATCTTGGCTCCCGACGAAGTGGTCAGCAGCGGGCTGGTCAGTCCGAACAGCTCGGCCTGATCGGCGCGGCGGCCCAGTTCGACGCCGTTGATGATGTTGCCCCACTGGTCCGAGCCGCCCATCTGGAGAATGCAGCGGTTGCGGCGGTACAGTTCGACGAAGTCGTAGCCCTGCAACAGCATGTAGTTGAATTCGAGGAAGGTGAGCGGCTGCTCACGCTCCAGGCGCAGCTTGACCGAATCAAATGTCAGCATGCGGTTGATGGTGAAGTGATGACCGTAATCGCGCAGGAACTCGATATAGTTCAGCTTGTCCAGCCAATCGGCGTTGTTGACCATCATGGCGTCGGTTTGACCTTCGCCGAAGGTCAGGTATTTGGTGAATACCGATTTGATGCCGTCCATGTTGCGGTTGATATCGGCATCGGTCAGCATCTTGCGCGATTCATCCTTGCCGGTGGGATCGCCGATGCGGGTGGTGCCGCCGCCCATGAGCACGATGGGCTTGTGGCCGGTCTTCTGCCACCAGCGCAGCAGCATGATCTGCATCAGCCCACCCACATGGAGGGATGTCGCGGTGCAGTCGAAGCCGATATAGGCCGCCGAACAGGATTCGCTGAGGCGCTTATCCAGACCTTCAAGGTCGGTGCACTGGTGCATATAGCCGCGCTCGGTGACGATACGGAGGAAATCGGACTTGAGACTGGTCATGGGAGGCCTGTATGGCTTGCTGCTGCGAAGCGGCTCGTTTATCACAATCGAGTGATTGCGACAATCCGAGGGTGCTGTGTTAGCTCTGGGCCTGATGAGCGGAACCTCCCTGGACGGAATTGATGCCGCCCTGGTGGAGACGGATGGTGAGACGGTGGAGCGGCTGGGTCCCAGCCTCACCGTTCCCTATTCGGCTGAGCGCCGCGCCGCGTTGCGGGCTATTCTTGGTGGAACCGGTAATGTGGCCGGAGTGGAGCGCGACCTGACCTTGTTTCACGCCGAGGTGGTTCAGCGGCTGCTGGCCGAAGCGAAAGTCTCTGCCCATCAGGTTGGACTGATCGGTTTTCATGGCCATACCATTCTCCATCGCCCGGATGAGCGCCGCACCTGGCAGATCGGCGATGGAGCCTTGCTGGCGGCCCGAACCGGCATCGCCGTGGTCAACGATTTCCGCAGCGCCGACGTGGCGGAGGGCGGGCAGGGGGCACCGCTGGTTCCTGTCTTCCATCGGGCGTTGGCGACGGGCTTGGGCGGCCCGCTGGCCGTGCTCAATCTGGGAGGCGTCGGCAATGTCAGTTGGATCGGCGAGGCTGGAGCCCTGCTGGCCTTCGATACCGGCCCCGGCAACGCCCTGATCGACGATTGGGCCTTGCGTCATACCGGATGTCCGGTGGATACGGACGGGCGTCTGGCTGCGTCCGGGCAGGTGGATGCGGCGGCGGTGGCGGCGTTTTGCCGCCATCCTTATTTCGACCGCCAACCGCCAAAATCCCTGGATCGTGATGATTTTTGCGCCTTAGCCCTGCGGCTGGTGGATGGATTGAGCGCCGCCGATGGCGCGGCCACTCTGACCGCTTTCACCGTGGCCTCTGTGGCGGCGGCGGCCCATCACTTCCCGGCTCCGGTCTTGCGCTGGCTGGTCTGCGGCGGCGGGCGGCACAATCCTCGGATCATGGCGGCGTTGGGGACAGCCCTGGCCGCGCCGGTGGAGGCTGTGGAGGCCGTGGGCTGGGACGGCGATTCCATGGAGGCGCAAGCCTTCGCCTATCTGGCGGTGCGCGCCTCACGCGGGTTACCCATCACCTTCCCCGAGACCACCGGGGTTCCGCACCCGCTGGGTGGCGGTACGCTTCATCCTTATTAAGGGAGACTTGTTCATGCGCATCAGAGCTCTGACTGCCGCACTTTTTTTGCTGATGACTCCCTCGCTCGCCTGGGCGGATCTTGCTACGGCTTTGGAGGCGGCGCGCACCAGGTCGCGTGTTCTCGACGCTCAGATCGACGATCGCGGCAATCTCTGGGTCGTGGTGAAGAACGAGAATATTTCCTGGGAGCAGTTTGCTAATTATATGTGCGACGTGGTTCGCCCGCATCAGGCTCGGGTGTTTATCGCTCATATCGTCGATGTCACCTCGGTGGGACGCGGCAAGAAGTCCGGTGAATGGAAGCAACTGGCCCAGGCTGCTTGCGCCCGATAAAAAAAGCCCCCGATCTCTGGTGGATCGGGGGCTTTTCTTAATCTAGAGCGTTTTTCAATCACATTGAATCACGCTCTCTAGCCCGAGCCGAATCAGCTGTGCGCGACGGCCAGTTCAGGCTCGTGCACCGGTTCTGGGAC
>JAYTWE010000373.1:0-10998 GCA_043744055.1 Magnetospirillum sp. | reverse complement strand
TGGGTGTCGATGGCGTCCAGAACCGCCAGCAGAATCGCCGGATCATCCCGGTGTCCGGTCTGCGGCAACGTGTCTTCCATAGCCATCGGGGGTAGGGCGTTCATGGCGTGAACAATATGATTCCCGCCGTCCTCCGTCAAGAATAACCCTGCGGCGTGACCGTCCCGAGATTCTGCCGTCGCGATCTGAGCTTGCGCGATTGCCTTTCCCAATAACGCCTCCCTCTCGCTTACCTATATGATATATACTCAGCTCACGTGAGAATTCGAAAGAACGAAGGGCTCTGCCCTTCACCCGCAAGGGACTCGGTCCCTTGACCCCATTCTTATTATTCCAATGGGATCAAAGGGCCTTGGCCCTTTGCGGGCGTGGGCGGAGCCCATATTCTTTCCCGAGGAACTCTCGGGTTCTCAAGACGACGGGGTATAACGCGAAACATACTGGCAAAATCAGGGCTGGTGCCGCCTGGGAAGCCAGCAGCTTGAGTGACATTGATGACCCTTCGGTTCCTCCTTGCGCGCCCTTGGTTATGGGCGCGACTGGCGCAAAAAGCGGTTCAAGGCGGTGGGGCTGCGACGCTTCGATTCTTGTTGCTCCATGACGTGTCGAGCGAGGAGCGCCCGGCTTTCGAAGCCGCGGTAGCATGGCTGGCCCAGCGCAATCGTCTTGCCACTCCGGCTGAAGCCCAAGCCATATTGGCTGGCGCCCCCTTTACCGGCGACAAGGTGGTGCTGACCTTCGATGACGGCTTTGCCGGTAATCTTGATCTGGCCGAGACCGTATTGGCCCGCCACGGGGCCAAGGCGATTTTCTTTGTCTGCCCGGGGCTGATGGATTTAGAACCTACCGCCCAGCGCGCGGCCATCGCGGCGAATATTTTCAATGGGCGTCGCCAGCCTGATGCCTTGCCGCCCCAGTGCAGATTAATGACTTGGGCCGAGCTTGAGCGGTTGGCCAGCCTGGGTCATGAGATCGCCAATCATACCTTGAGCCATCGGCGATTATCGACACTGGGGGCTGATGAGCAGGAGGCGGAAATCGCGGGTGGCGCTGAAATGTTACGGCAGCGGCTGGGCTCGGCGGGTGACTGGTTCGCCTTTCCCTTTGGGGAGGTGGCCAGCGTCTCGACTGAAACCATCCACAGCGTTGCCCGCCACCATAAATTCTGCCGCTCTGGCGTCAGGGGCGGCAATGATGCAAAGACCCATCCACTGGCCCTATGGGCGGATCATTTGGATCTGATGGCGCCATGGGCCTATCAGCGCCTGATTCTGGAAGGTGGACTCGATCGGCTATATCAAGGCCCGCGTGACGTCCTATCCCGGCTGACGGGGGAGCGTCATGGCGGTTAGAATGCTGGCTTGGGCCTGGGTGGTGGTGGGGGTGCTCTTGTATCTACGACAATTTCTAGCGCTGGCCGAGGCGATTAGAGGGAGCTTGCTCCATTGATCGCCCTTGCGACCTTGGTGCTGATGGTGTCCGCCGCCGCCGGTTGGGGAGCTATTGGCTTAGCCATTCTGGGTGCCCGCCCTTATCTTCCGACTGCCGAGCACCCGATTTGGGCTTTAGTCCTCGGTATGGGGATGCTGGGCTGGCTTTTGTTCTTCCCCGGTCTTGCCGGAATGCTGACGCCTTTGGTGGCGGGGGTCGTTTGCGGCATGGGTTTGGCTGGTTTATGGCTGCTCCGACCCAAGCCGCCGTGGGAGTTTTCCCCACTTCATGGCGTGGAGCGGGCTCTGCTGGCTGGACTGGCCTTGGTGATAAGTCTGGACCTGTTGGAGGCGCTTTTTCCCCCCGCCGATGCCGACAGCATGGCCTATCATTTCGCCAATATCCGAGGGATTTTACTCAGCCACAGTCTGCCTTTTGTTGCTCGCGCCGTGGATGGCGCCATTCCGCAACTGTTGCATCTGACCTATCTGCCCGCCTTGGGTCTGGGGGGGGAGCTGGGTCTGACGCTGTGGTGCATGGCCAGCGGCTGGATGGTGGGAGGACTTGTCTTCGTGCTGGCCCGCCGCCATTTGCCGCGGCCATGGGCCTTGGCGGTCACCCTGGCTCTCTTGACCACTCCGGCCATGATCTATGGGGCTGGGACCGGTCAAATCGAAGCCCGGTTGGCGGCTCTGGTGTTGGGGGCCGTCTTTGCGGCCGCCGCCTCGCGCCGGGATGATGGGGCCGTTCCCATGGCTCTGCTGGCGGGGGTGTTGGCTGGCTTTGCCGCCGGTGCCAAGGTGACGGGCTTGCTGCCCTTGACCGTTTGTGGTCTGGCGGTTGTCTCTCGGCGTGGAGGCTTTAAGCCTGCTCTGGCGTATTCCCTGGCTGGACTTGTCGCCGGGGCGCAGTGGTATGGCTGGAATTGGCTGAATTCGGGCGATCCCGTCTTTCCCATGCTGTGGTCCTTGCTTCATTACGACAATGGGTTCTGGGATCAAGCTCAGCAAACCTATTTCACCGGGGTCATGGCCAGAGCAGAATCCTTGCTCCCCCGCACCCCAATATGGTGGTTCGCCTACCCTATCTATAGCAGCATCGTCGATCACCCCATCTTCGAGAGCGGGCGAACCGGCTTGGGGCTGCTTCCTTTGCTGTTGCCGCCCTTTGCTGTCGCCGGAGCGTGGCTAAACCGGCGTAGGCTGGGTTGGGCACAGGGAGGGGGGGGCTCAGAATTACTGCCGGTCGCTCTCATTCTCTTGACGATTTATAGTCTGTGGTTCTTCTTTGGGCCGTCCCAACGAGTTCGTCATCTGCTGGTCCTGCTGGCTCCGATATTGATCCTGATGGCTATCGCATCTCAACGCGCGACGCTGGTGTTGCCGATGTTGCAGCGGCCCCTGATGGCGGCCTTCGCCGCGACTTTGGCCTTGCAGATGGCCGGGGCGGGCGTGTTCTCCCTCAAATTCCTGCGGAACCTCGGGGTTGATCGCGACACCTTTCTCGCCGCGAATGTGGCTGGATATGGCGCCGTGCACTGGATCAACGCCAATCTTCCGGCGGGCTCTCGCGTGGGCACGGGTGAGCGGCAAGTGATGTATCTGCTGGATCGGCCGGGTTTTCTTCTGCACCCGGTCTATCAGGCTCAGGTTGATTTGCGTCCCGGAGCGGTGGATGAAGGGCGCTTTGCCCGGCAATTGGCGGCTGTTGGCGTGACCCATGTCCTGTATTCTATAGCGGAGTCCAGCCCCGAGGCCGCCCCGGTACAAGCGATGACCGAGGCCCTGATCCGTCAAGGTAACGCGGTCTTGATCCGTCGCTTCTCCCTATCCCGACTTGGGTCGCGCACTCTGCCTGGATTGTCGGAAAGCAAGAGCGAACTTGCCTTGGTGGCCCTGATCCCGGCCAGCTCCGAAGCCGTTTCACAGCAAGGGCGGTGACGTAAAATGATCGAGGGAATGCGCGTTCAAGCCATCATCACCGCTCGTGGAGGCTCCAAGGGCTTGCCGCGCAAGAATGTTCTGCCGCTGGCGGGGAAGCCCTTGATTGCCTGGACCATCGAGGCAGCCCTGGCGTGCTCCATGATTGATGATGTTATTTTATCATCCGATGATGCGGAAATTTGCAGTATTGCCGCTACGCATGGTTGCGGTGTTCCGTTCCGCCGTCCGCCAGAATTGGCGAGCGATGCCGCCACCAGTATGGACGTGCTGCGCCACGCCATTCAGTCTCAGGAACAGCCGCCGGTCATGGTGGTTTTGCTGCAACCCACTTCTCCGCTTCGAACCTCAGCCGATATCACCGCCGCCATTGAGCTGATGCTTGGCGCTTCCGCTCCGGCCTGTGTCGGCGTTACCGAATGCAAGAAGCCCCCGCACTGGATCTATCGACGCGATGATGGGGGCCATCTCAGTCCGGTGCTTGCCGATTCAGCCAAGTTGAGCCGTCGGCAGGAGATGGAGTCCTTCGTCGCCATTAATGGGGCGATTTATGTGGCAAAGGTTCCTTGGCTGTTTGCCAATGGGGGTTTCCTTGGCCCCGAGACCATTGCGTATTCAATGCCCGCCGACCGTTCCGTGGATATCGACGATCACATGGATTTCAAATTGGCCGAGCTGCTGATGCTTGAACGGGAGCGTTCTTGAGCTTTTGGCGGTATGAAACACACTCTATTCCATGTTCGATTTTTTATTCTGGCGTCGTCGGGCCAAGGCATCTGAAATCCTCTGTTCGAACAGATTGCTGGCTTGGAAGCGTTCGGCGAAAATATTGCGCACCAGCCGCACCAGGCGGCTGGGATGGCTTAGATAGGCCACGACATAGAACATGGCCAAGCCGAAGACCCGGATGAAGGTCAGTCTTTGTCCTGACACGGTCTCGCAGAATGCGGATGCATTGGTAAAGTCGAACTGTGCCACCAGATCGTTGAAGTAGCGATCGCTTGGTGCGGGCACCTTGTCGGCGGCGCGGAGCTGTTGGTATAGCTCGGAACCGGGATAAGGCGAGAAGATTGCGATATTGCAGTCGTCGACTCCGATCAAGGCCATGCGGAGGCTGAACAGAACGCTCTGTATCATGTCGTTCAGCTGCTCCTTGGGGAAGCCGATGACGATGTTCACCTTCACGGTATGGCCCTGGCGCACGGCCGAGCGAACGCTCTCCACCAGCTTGGGTAGATGCACTTTTTTCTTGATGAGACGCAAGGTCTCCTCGGAGCCGCTTTCCGGCGCATAGACCAGCAACCGGCAACCGGCACGGTACAAAGCGGCCAAGGTGTCGTCGTCGAGAGCTTCCGAGCGGGTGCCGGATGGCAATTGCCAGACGATCTTGATCTCGCGCCGCTCCAACTCGGCGCAGAACTCCAAGATCCAATCCCGCTTGACGATAGCGGTCAGGTCGAAGAAGTCGATGCTATTGGCTTGATATTCACGGACCAGCCACTCGATCTCGTCCACCACATCGGTGGCGGGACGCATGGTGTAGCGGGTGGTCCACATATTTGGGTTGGAGCAGAAGGTACACTGATACGGACAGCCACGGGTGGCCAAGATGGGCATATTGCGGCCCATGGCGATGCCCATGGTCCAGTTATCAATGAAGTAGTTATGGACATTGCACAGATGCCAGGCGGGCCTTGGCAATTCACCGATAGTGGCGATTCGTCGTGATGGGCTGGCGGAAATAAGTGTCCCGGTCTGGTCGATCCGGGACAGTCCGCTGACAGTGTCGAGATCGCCGCCGGTGAATAGGGCGTGGACCAATTGCAGGAAGGCGAATTCTCCCTCGCCCGAAATGGCGAAATTAATTTCGGGGGCATCGCGCAAGACATAATCCGTCAGCGCCGAGACATGTTCGCCACCGGCAACCAGCCAAGCATTGGGGAAAGCCGCGCGGATGGCCTTAATCAGGGCGCGCTGTTCGACCCATTCCTGGGAGAACATCAAGGAGATGCCGATAATGACGGAATCGGCAGGGATCATAGCGACCAGAGCTTCGATACCAGCGCCTTGGACATTGTACAACCCGTTAGCCGACAACTCGACCCGATGGATATCCGCCCCCAGGCCATCGACCAGCCCGACCACATAACCGGCCGCTTCCAGGGTTCCGGCCAGATAGGCGGGGCCGACCGGCAAGGTCAGGGGAGCGCTATAGGTGCTTGCTGACAATACGGAGAACGGGCGTACCAGCTGGACCCGGCGCAGATCGCCCTTTGGACAGGCGAATTCTTTGAGCATATCGGCGACGTGGCGCTGATCCGTCTGGGAAAGGCGGACGGGGGTAACGGCATTGGTGATGGCGCTCGTCACAGTCAGGTCTCCGTTTTCAACGTCACACGCGGCTGCGATGCCGCATTTTGGGCCTGCACTTCAGGTTGCCGCCATTCCGGCGCACGGTGGATGAAGCTTGGCGGGATCGCCTGTTCAACCACGGTCAAGGGGTCGCCGAGAATGCTGCGGTATATTCGCGCCACATATTCGCCCAAGACACCAAGAAAGACAGCGTTCAAGGCGATACTGCACAAAAACAAGATCACAAGGGTCGCAAATCCGCGAGGCCAGTCACTGCCATACAGCAGGTGACCTATGCCATATCCAATGGAGCCCAGGATGGTCAGCATACCGATGAAGAGGCCCACATAGGTGGCAATGCGCAGCGGGATGACGGATTGGCTGACGATGCCGTCCGCCGCGATGGCAATGTAGGAGAGCAGGGAGAATTTCGTGGTTCCAGCGGCCCGCGCCGGTCGATCATAGGCAATACCGATCTGCTTGAACCCGGCTTTGGCGATGGTGCCGCGCAAATATGGGTTGGCATGGCGGCAATTGGCCAAGATATCGAGGATACGGCGGTCGATCAGACGGAAATCTCCGGCATCCACCGGCAGCTCCACTTCCGACAGGGCGCGGATCACCCGATAGAACACCTTGCGGACCCAGGTGATGACCTGGCCTTCTTGCCGGGTGCGGCGCACGCCGTAGACCACGTGCCAACCTTCTTCCCACTTGGCCAGGAATTCGGGAATCAGCGAGGGCGGGTCTTGGAGGTCGCAGTCCAATTGGATGGCGGCATCGCCATGAGCCCACTGATAGCCGGTCAGGATCGAGCGCTGGAAGCCGAAATTGCGCGAGAAGCGCAAGACATGGATACGCGGATCGCGCTGGGCCAGGGCCTGGAGCAGAAAGAACGTGTTATCGGTGGAGTGATTATCCGTGAACACGATCTCGAAGTCATAGCGGTCCTTGAGCGAGTCGAGAACCGGAACCAGGGCATCGTAGAGCAGCGGGATGGTCTCGGCTTCGTTATAGGCCGGGATCACAAGCGAAATGCATTTCCGCTCGGCCATGGGCATGTCTCTCAATATCAGTGGTGAGTGGTGCCGAGAGCATCGGCGATGATCGCGGCGGTCAATGCTTGCAACCGTTGGCCGGGGCCATCAGTCAGGAAGCAACGATACCATTGGATGGTCATGGCAATGACGGTTTCCAAAGTCATGCGGGGCTGCCAGTTCAGGCGCGTCCGGGCCTGGGCCGAATCCAGCAACAAGATCGCGGCTTCCTTGGGTGCGCCGGGGATTGCCTGGTTTTCCCAGGCACTGCCTTGCCCCCAAGTGGAGACCATCAGGTCGGCCACGCGGCTTACCGGGGCGATCTGTCCAGGATCAGGGCCGAAATTCCAAGCCGTCGCGAAAGTTGAATCGCGCCAGCAGGCCTCGGCCAGCAGCAGATAGCCCACCAATGAATCGGTCACATGCTGCCAGGGGCGGATGGCATCAGGATTGCGCACCCCCAGGGCTTTCCCTGCGGCAAAGGCCCTGACGGCATCGGGGACGATCCGGTCTTCACTCCAATCGCCGCCGCCGATGACATTACCGGCGCGCGCCGTTGCCACCGCGATTCCCTCGGCCTCCAAAAAGGAGTAGCGCCAGCTTTCCACGACGATCTCGGCGGCTGCTTTGCTGGCGCTGTAGGGGTCGGCGCCGCCCAGGCGGTCGGATTCACGATAGCCCCAGTTCCAATGCTTGTTCTCGTAAACCTTGTCGGTGGTGACGATCACGACCACCTTCACCGAGGATTGTCCCCGGCAGGCATCCAGCAGATTGGCGGTCCCCATGACATTGGTGTCGAAGTTTGCCAGGGGGGCGCGGTAGGAGCGGCGCACCAGGGCCTGAGCCGCGAGGTGGAGAACAACCTCCGGCTTGAAGGCGGCAATGGCCGCTTTCAGCGTCGCCGCGTCGCGGATGTCGTTCTCATGGTGCTCGCATGTCTCGGCGATGGCCATGGCTTCGAAGAGATTGGGGTCGGTCTCGGGGGCTTGGGCATAGCCGTAGACTTTGGCGCCCAGGCTGCCCAGCATGGCGATCAGCCAGCCGCCCTTGAAGCCGGTATGGCCGGTCACGAAGACTCTGCGACCCCGCCAGAACGACGGGTCGATGCTCATGACCAGATCTTCCAAGGCGCGCTGCCGCTGGCCCACAGTTCGTCCAAATGGCGTTTGTCCCGCAAAGTGTCCATGGGATGCCAGAAGCCATCATGCTGATAGGCGCGCAACTGACCGGCCTTTTGCAGCCGGTCGAGAGGTTCCTTTTCCCACGGGGTCTGGTCGCCGTCGATGACGTCGATGGCGCTGGGCTCCAAAACGAAGAAGCCGCCATTGATCCAGTCGTTTTCCGCCATGGGCTTTTCGTGGAATTCCAGAACCTGATCGCCTTGAATCTTCAAGACGCCGAACCGCCCCAAAGGATTGACCGCCGTGACCGTCGCCAGTTTACCGCCCTGGCGGTGGGAGGCGATCAAGGCGGTGATATCCACATTACCGACGCCGTCGCCATAGGTCATGCAGAAGGTCTCGTTGCCCACGAACGGGGCGATGCGCTTGATCCGGCCGCCGCTCATGGTGTCGTGCCCGGTGTCGACCAGAGTAATCTTCCAGTTGTCGGCGGCGGTCTGGTGGACTTCCATGCTGTTTTTGGCAAGGTCAAATGTGACATCTGAATTATGTAAGAAATAATTCGAGAAGTATTCCTTAATCACATGCCCCTTATAGCCAAGGCAGATGATGAATTCATTGACGCCATGCTGGCTGTATATCTTCATGATGTGCCAAAGAATCGGCTTTCCGCCAATCTCAACCATCGGCTTCGGGCGAATGTCAGTTTCTTCAGAGAGCCGACTTCCCAAACCACCAGCCAGAATGACCGCTTTCATCATCGACCCTTCGCCAAAATAGGAGCGCTGCAATGCCAAGCGCCTCGTTATGTCCGGCAGCCTCGCGGCGCAATCTATCAAATCGCCTCATTAGGACAAAAGCATTTCATCAGCACGGGCCAAACTGGTATTCCTGCCCTGATCCAATCTTATGATCGAGGCCATGACCCGCGCCGTTCCAAAGCCTGAAGTGCCGCGTCCTATTTTGCTGCTTGGCGGTTCGGGGCGGCTTGGCGCCGCTGTGGATCGCGCTGCATCCTTCCGGGGGCGGCCTGTCACGCTTTTGCGCACCCATGATCTGGATGTTGAGGGATTGCCCTCCCTGATCGGCAGGATCGGAGGTCGAGCCGGGCTTGATATGGTCTTGGCCAATGGTCTGACCGATCCGGCCCTGGACCCGGCCACTTTGATGCGGGCCAATGCGGAACTGCCTCTGGAGGTTGCCAGGGCAGTCCTGGCGCAGCCGGAGACTAGGGTTTTGACCATCGGGACCGCCATGGAACATTTTCCCGATCTGGTACGCAACAATGGCTATATGGCATCCAAGTGTGCCTTGGCCAAGGGTGTGGCGGCTTTGTCCGCCGAGATGGAGCCTGGTCGCCTTGGCCATCTGCGCCTCCATACGCTGTATGGGGGGCGTCCTCATCCGCATATGTTTCTTGGCCAGGTGCTGGCGGCACTGAAAGCGGGGCAGCCTTTCGCCATGAGCCACGGCATGCAGCTGCGTGAATACCATCATGTGGATGATGTGGGAGCCAGCATCCTGGCAGTGCTGGACACCATGCCGGATGAGCCCTTACAGACCCTGAGTCATGGTAGGCCTGTCCGGTTGCGGGATTTGGCCCGGACGATTTTTTTCTCGTTTGGCCGGGAAGACCTGCTGCGGGTCGGCGAGGTGAGCGCCGATATTCAAGAGGATCGGATCGGCATGTTCCCCCCATCACCCGACCGGCTATTGGGGCCGATTCGTGATCCGGTGGCGGGCGTAGTGGCGTGGGTCTCGGAAATCCTGGGCCAGCGCCCCGGAGTTCAGCCGGGCTTCGATCCCCAGCAATAATACTGTGCTCCCATGGGGATTTTGGTCAGCAGCCTCTCCAGCCGGTCGATCCAGGGATGCCGCCATGGTGAGAAGGCGATATAGCGCCGCTGGACATGGTTCAAACCGGCGCCGCGCAGCAAGGTGGTGGCGGTTTCGGCCTTCAGCAGCACGGCATCGGCGTCCAATTCGCAATTGGATACGATATGGCGGGTTACCGGGTTCAGGGGATTGTGTTCGAAGATGGCGACGATGCCGCCTGGTTTCACCACCCGCGTCATTTCGGCAACCAGAGCCTGCCATTGCGGTGGCGGCACATGGTGGAGAACGCAAATGGTGAAGGCGAGGTCGAAGTGGTTGTCGGGAAACGGAATTGTGATCCCGTCGAAATGATGAAACCGGGCCGGGCCGCCGTGCTCTTCCGCCAGGGTCAAGGAGCTGGCCGAGACGTCGATTCCGTCAACCTCATATCCGCATCGGGCCAGTGGCGACGAGACCAGACCGATGCCGCAGCCCAGGTCGAGTGCGCAGACTTGCTCATGCCCGGTGGGCATCAATTCTTGCAGCAACTGGACCTTCATCCGGGCCAGCCGATCCACCTGGAAGCCCGCGATGGGCACCGCCTGTTGGATACAAGCCCGGTAGGTGTCGGCGTATTTATCGAAATCCATGGGGTTTCCCTGGGGTTGGGCGCCGAGAATGGCCCGAACCGTGCGACCGAAGCATGCCCCAGGGTAAATCTTGCCGCAAGGCTGAACCGTTCGGGACAATTGACAAGCGGGGACCGAAGGTGGTTATCAAGCTTGCCTCATACTGCGATTCAGATCGCCCCCGCTCCCCGGTGAAAAAACGTCATGCTCAGTAATCTAGGTGGCTTTTACCCGTTGGCTGCGATCATCCAGATTTTGGTGACCCTGCTGGCCTATGCGGTGCTGTCGCGTAAGGCAATCACCCTGGACGATCGGACGGCAGTGGTTCGGTACGGTATTTTCTTTGTACTGGCGGTAACCGCCGAGTGGTGGATTTTGGGCTCGCGCTCTTTCATCTATCCCGGCGATGACGGCGAAGTGGCGGCTCCTCTTTTTCTTTATCTGGCCCGGATACACGACGGCGGCCAATTTGCCCCTGGCTTGGTGGGGGGGATTGATGCCAAAGGCATGCTGGGAGGAGGGACCGGCCTCTTCTCTCTGGAAGTGTTCCTGTTCACCATTTTTCCGCCCTGGCTGGCGGTCGGTGTGGACAAGATCATCGCCGCCAGCATTGCCTTTACGGGCAGCTATCATTTAGCCCGTTCCCGCGGGGGAGCATCACGGTCGGATGCTT
>JAYTWE010000372.1:0-5576 GCA_043744055.1 Magnetospirillum sp. | reverse complement strand
TTGGTAGAGGCGGTCGAGATACTGATCCACTTCTGTCCGCATAATGGCGGCCTTGATGGATAGGGCGTCGGCGGAGCGATTGAGTTGGCTGGCGGCGCTGCTGGAGACTCCCAGCGCCTCGATGGCGCTGTTGACCGAGGAGGTCACGGCCTTGGCTCCCGATGCGGCTTCTGCCACATGACCGGCAATGGTGGCGGTGGCTCCGGTCTGGGCTTCGACCGAATGACGGACTTCGGTGGCGACCTGATTGATGCCCGCCACCGCATCCACGGTACGGTTGATAGTGGTGCAGGCGTCATTGGTGGCCTGGACCGCCTCGGCGACCGAATGGGCGATTTCCTTGGTGGCGCGGCTGGTCTGTTCCGACAGGTTCTTGATTTCCTGGGCCACCACGGCGAAGCCTCGGCCCGCCGCCCCGGCACGGGCCGCCTCGATGGTGGCGTTCAGCGCCAGCATGCGGGTTTGCCGTGCGATGACGTCGATAGTCTCGCCGATCTTGCCGATGCGGCTGGCCACGCCCAACATCTGGCGCATGGCGGTATCGGTCGAGCGGGCGGCGTCGGCCGCTTGTTCCGCCGCTTCCGAAGTGCGCACCACATTGTCGCGGATATGGCCGATGGAGGTGGCCAGGTCATTGGTGTTGTTCGAGATGTTGTCGACGCTGTAGGAGGCTTCCTCGGCGGCGGCGGCCATGTTGACCGTCTCGAAATCCATGTGCGACAGACGGCGCAGCATTTCATCGGAATGGGTTTTCAGATCCACGGCCATGGTGCCGACTTCTTCCACCACGATCTTGATGGATTTCTCGAAGGCGGTGGCCAGATCCTTGGCCACCTTGGCGCGGTTCTGGGTGGCGGCGGCGAAATAGTCGTGAGTGACCACTGACAGATCCAGCATCACCACGCGCTGAAGCGCGGTGGCGACGGCTTCCGAACCGCGCTTATTGCGAAAGATCACGGCCAGGGCCTTGGTGGAGCCCGCCGCCGTCATGGCCTGATACCATGACGCGCCCAAGTCCATATAAGCCAGCATGAAGCCCAGCTGCTGGGCGGTGGCGTTGTAATCGGCGGTGAATTCACCGCGATAGAGATTGCGCCAGTGTTCCACCAGAACGCCGGACAGGGTGGAGCGGGCGTCGTCGGTGAGCTTCTCGCCGAAAGGAGGGAATTGCTGGACCCAGGTCAAAGACTCCGCAACCACGGTTTCCATGGTTTCCACCACCTGGGTGGAGGCGTCGCGGATGGTGCGTTCGACCGCAGGGTCCACCGAGAACAGCTTCAGGTTCTGGGCGACGCGCTCGGTCATGCTCATGGCCGGGGCGCAAGTGGCGATCGGGTCAGAATCGTCGTCGTCAAAGAAAAGATCGCCGCCGCCGGAAGAATTGGCTGGGGCAGCGGTTGTGGCCGTCGGCTCATCGCCGAATAACTCGAAGTCGTCACTCATCTGATCGTCGCCGTCCTTAATCCGCGTCCAATTATCAGCGCTTCGAGGGCGATCCCCACCTTCCTCATCACGATCCAAAATCATTGGGCTCACACCTGCGGACAATACCTTCAGTCAGGTCTTTACGGAAGGGAAACTTAGCCATTCCCACGGCGTCGATCCCCCCAGAATGTACGGCGATATTTCCTGCTCTTGGCGAAGCCGACGGAATGCCGTATGAAGCTTGTTCGACTGATCGCAGAGATGTGATCGGACAAGGTTGTGTCGTGCCCGGAAGCGGGAGCGGATGTGTTGATTTTTCGCGGAAATCCTCGGGTTTCCTCGGAGGCGAAAAGGAACCGAGTGAAGATGAGCGGATTGCCGGAAGCACAGGGCCTTTATGACCCGCGCCATGAGCACGACGCATGCGGTGTCGGATTTATCGTCGACATCAAAAACCGTAAATCCCACGATATCGTTCGTGACGGGTTGGAGATTCTGGTCAATCTCACCCATCGCGGCGCCGTGGGGGCGGACCCGAAAGCCGGTGACGGCGCGGGTATTCTCATTCAGATTCCCGATGCTTTCCTGAGGGAAGAGGCGGCCAAGACCGGGATCACCTTGCCGGCTGAAGGTTCCTATGGCGCCGGTTGCGTCTTCCTGCCTCAGGATTCCGCCCTGCGCCGCGCCTGCGAAGAGCATTTCGAAAGCCTCATCACGGCCGAGGGGCAGATTGTTCTTGGATGGCGCGATGTGCCGACCGATACGTCCAGCTTGGGCCATTCCGTGCTGCCGACGGTTCCCGCCGTGCGCATGATCTTCATCGGCAAGGGACCGGGCATCGCTAACCAGGATGCGTTCGAGCGCAAGCTTTTCGTCATTCGTAAGTTGGTGTTCAACCGTGCCCCCGTGGGCTCCGAACGTGATTTCTATATTCCGTCCTTGTCCACCCGGACCCTGATCTACAAGGGGATGCTGCTGGCCGATCAGGTGGCGGTCTTCTACAAGGAACTGACCGACGAACGCATGACCAGCGCCCTGGCCATGGTGCATCAGCGGTTCTCCACCAACACTTTCCCCAGCTGGCGTCTGGCCCATCCGTTCCGCATGATCAGCCATAATGGCGAGATCAATACGCTGCGCGGCAATCTCAATTGGATGAATGCCCGGCGCCAGACCATGTCTTCGGATGTGCTGGGCGAGGATCTGGCCAAGCTGTGGCCGCTGATCCCCGAAGGTCAGTCCGATTCGGCTTGTTTCGACAATGCCTTGGAATTGCTGGTCATGGGCGGCTATCCGTTGGCTCATGCCATGATGATGCTGATTCCCGAGGCGTGGTCCGGCAATCCGCTGATGGATGACAAGCGCAAGGCCTTCTACGAATATCACGCCGCCCTGATGGAGCCGTGGGACGGCCCGGCGGCGGTGTGCTTCACCGATGGCCGCCAGATCGGCGCTACTTTGGATCGCAATGGTCTGCGCCCGGCCCGCTATCTGGTCACCACCGACGACAAGTTCATGATGGCCTCGGAAATGGGCGTTCTGACCATTCCCGAAGATCGTATCAAGAAGAAGTGGCGTCTTCAGCCGGGCAAGATGCTGCTTATTGATCTGGAGCAGGGCCGCATCATCGACGATGCCGAGATCAAGTCGAAGCTGGCGGGCGAAAAGCCCTATGCCGAGTGGCTGCACCAATCCCAGATCATGCTGGAAGATGTGGAAATTCAGGTGGAGCCGGTCCTGCCCGATCCCACCACCCTGCTGAAGCGTCAGCAGGTGTTCGGCTATACCCAAGAAGACGTCAAATTCCTGCTGCACCCCATGGCCGTGACCGGTCAGGAAGCCGTTGGCTCCATGGGGACCGACACTCCTATCGCCGTGCTGTCGGCCAAGCCCAAGCTGCTGTTCAACTACTTCAAGCAGTGCTTCGCTCAGGTGACCAATCCGCCCATCGATTCCATCCGCGAGGAATCGGTGATGAGCCTGGTCTCCCTGATCGGTCCTCGCCCCAATCTGTTGGGTCTGGGTCAGGAAGGTGGACAGGCCAAGCGTTTGGAAGTGCGTCAGCCCATTCTCACCAACGAGGATCTTGAAAAGATCCGCCGGATCGAGACTTTGCCCGGTTCGGGTTTCAAGTCCGTAACCATTGATATCACCTGGCCCGCCTCGGAAGGGGTGGGGGGGCTTGAAGCCGCCATCGCCGGGATCTGTCGTCAGGCCAAGGGCAAGGTGGCCGAGGGCTATAACATCATCGTCTTGTCCGATCGTTCGGTCGGTCCCGACAATATCCCGATTCCGTCGCTGTTGGCGGTGTCTGCCGTTCATCACTTCTTGATCCGCGAAGGTCTGCGCACCAAGGCCGGTCTGGTGGTCGAGACCGGCGAGGCCCGCGAGATTCACCATATGTGCGTGTTGGCCGGATACGGTGCCGAGGCGATCAATCCCTATCTCGCGTTCGAGACGCTGGAAGAGATGCGCCCCAATCTGCCCGAGCCGCTTGAGGCTTACGAGGTGCAGAAGCGCTATATCAAAGCCATGGACAAGGCCATCCTCAAGGTCATGGCCAAGATGGGCATCTCGACCTATCAGTCCTATTGCGGGGCTCAGATTTTCGACGCTATCGGCTTGTCGGGGAAGTTCATCAACACCTATTTCGCGGGAACCGCCAGCCGGATCGAGGGCATCTCGTTGTCCGGCGTGGCGGAGGAAGCGGTGCGTCGCCATCAGATCGCTTATTCCGATGCTCCCATCTATCGCAACGCCCTTGATGTGGGCGGCGATTACGCCGTTCGTCTGCGGGGCGAGGTCCATGCCTGGACCAGCGAGACTATCGCCTCCATGCAGCATGCGGTTCGCACCGGCTCCATGGACAAGTTCCGCGAGTTCAGTCGCGCCATCGACGATCAAAGCCGGCGTCTGCTGACGCTGCGCGGTCTTTTCGAAATCAAGCCGGCGGGTAACGGCGTTCCCTTGGAAGAGGTCGAATCCGCCAAGGATATCGTCAAGAAATTCGCCACCGGCGCCATGTCTTATGGCTCCATCTCGGCCGAGGCGCATACCACCTTGGCCATCGCCATGAACCGGATCGGCGGCAAGTCCAATACCGGTGAAGGCGGCGAGGAGCCGGAACGCTTTGTTCCCATGGCCAACGGCGATTCCATGCGCTCGGCCATCAAACAGGTGGCGTCGGGGCGTTTCGGCGTCACCGCCGAATATCTGGCCAATGCCGACGATATTCAGATCAAGATGGCCCAGGGCGCCAAGCCCGGTGAAGGCGGTCAGCTGCCCGGCCACAAGGTGGACAAGACCATCGCCAAGGTGCGTCACTCCACCCCCGGCGTCGGCCTCATCAGCCCGCCGCCGCATCACGATATCTATTCCATCGAGGATCTGGCCCAGCTGATTTTCGATCTGAAGAACGTCAATCCGGCGGCTCGCATCTCGGTGAAGCTGGTCTCCGAGATCGGGGTGGGAACCGTGGCGGCTGGCGTGTCCAAGGCCAAGGCCGATCACGTCACCATTTCCGGCTTCGACGGCGGCACCGGCGCTTCGCCGCTGACCTCCATCAAACATGCCGGATCGCCCTGGGAAATCGGCTTGGCCGAGACCCATCAGACTCTGGTGCTGAACCAGCTGCGCGGTCGGATCGCCGTGCAGTGTGATGGCGGTCTGCGCACCGGCCGCGATGTGGTTATCGCGGCTTTGCTGGGCGCCGATGAGTTCGGCTTCGCCACCGCGCCGCTGATCGCGGCGGGGTGCATCATGATGCGCAAGTGTCACCTCAATACTTGCCCTGTCGGCGTCGCCACCCAGGACCCGGAACTGCGCAAGCGGTTCAACGGCCAGCCCGAACACGTCATCAACTACTTCTTCTTCGTCGCCGAGGAAGTGCGCGAGCTGATGGCCTCCATGGGAATCCGCAAGCTGGAGGAATTGACGGGTCGTTCCGATCTGTTGGACGTCAACAAGGCCATTGATCATTGGAAGGCCAGCGGTCTGGACTTCTCCAAGCTGTTCCACCAGATTCCGCCGCAAGCGGGCGTGGCCATTCGCCATGTGGAGCAGCAAGAGCACGATGTTCACGACGTCTTGGACCGCGAACTGATCGCTGATGCCAAATCGGCCTTGGAGGATCGGGTTTCGGTTCGTCTGAG
>JAYTWE010000371.1:0-7267 GCA_043744055.1 Magnetospirillum sp. | reverse complement strand
GCCACCGTGGATGCCCAAGGCCGTCCCAGCCTCCGCATGGTTCTGCTGAAGGGAGCCGACGAGGCGGGGTTTGTCTTCTTCACCAATCTGGAAAGCCGCAAAGGCGAGGAATTGGCTGCCAATCCCTTTGCCGCCCTGTGCTTCCACTGGAAAAGCCTAAGACGCCAGATTCGGGTGGAAGGCCGCACCCAAGCGGTTCCAGATTCCGAGGCCGATGCCTATTTCGCCTCGCGGGCTCGCATCAGCCAGATCGGCGCCTGGGCGTCATCTCAGTCCCGACCGCTCAACGGGCGTTTCGAACTGGAAAAGCGGGTGGCCGAATTCACCGCTAAATTCGGCCTGGGCAAAGTACCGCGCCCCCCCCATTGGTCAGGCTTCCGCCTGGTCCCCGACCGCATGGAATTCTGGCAGGACCGGCAGTTTCGGCTGCATGATCGTTTCGTCTATACGAGAGAAGATGAAGCATGGAAGCTACAACACCTCTTTCCGTAAGTTCCGCCGAGCACGAGGCTCACGGTCGCTTGATGCGGATGGCCACTTACGCTTCCACGGCGACTGCGGCGGTGCTGATCGCGGTGAAGCTGGCAGCCTGGGCGGCAACCGATTCGGTGGCGCTGTTATCGACCCTGATCGACTCCGTCTTGGATCTGGCCGCCTCGGTGCTCAACCTCATGGCGGTGCGCCATGCCCTGCAACCAGCCGATCATGACCATAGCTTTGGCCATGGAAAGGCCGAAGCCCTGGCAGGACTGGGACAGTCCATGTTCATCACCGGCTCTGGCGGATTGCTGCTGGTGCAAGCTGGCGGACGCCTGCTCCGCCCGGAAGCTGTGACCCACGGCGAATGGGGCATCGCGGTGATGGTGTTTTCCATCATCGCCACCGCCCTGTTGGTAACGTTTCAGCGCCACGTGATCGCCCGCACCGGGTCTACCGCCATTTCCGCGGATTCCCTTCATTACGCAGGGGACGTGGCCATCAATCTCAGTGTCATCGTTTCATTGGCGCTGGCCATGGGAACCGGATGGAATGCCGCCGATCCGATTTTCGCCATCGCCATCGGGCTCTGGCTGCTCTTCAATGCATGGCAGATTATGCGGGGGTCCCTGGACACCCTGATGGATCACGAATTGCCCGACAGTGATCGCGCCCGCATTCGCGAAATCACCAAGGCCCATCCCGGAGTCCTTGATCTACACGATCTGAGAACTCGAACCTCAGGCCGGCAGGGCTTCATCCAATTGCACCTGGAACTTCCAGGGGATCTCACCCTGGCCAAGGCCCATCGGATCGCCGATGATGTTGAACAAGCCATCCGCGCTGAATTTCCTAATTTTGAAGTCATTATTCACGAAGACCCTGCCGGGATCAGCGAACAGCACCCAAATCCGGGCTGAAGGCTCGTCCGCGCCGGACCGCGGTCTCAATTACTCGACGGCAGGCCCCGTCACCGCAGCCAGGGCCTTGGCAAGCTGGTGCACGCGCCGACGTATTTCGGGATCTTCAATCCGATAATACGCCCGAACGAGGTCAAGGGTTTCCCGATTGCCCAGTAAATCAAGCTGGTGCAATTGAGAGGCCGACGTTCCATGGGTCATTTGGCGCGGACTGGCAGCCGCCACCTCCTCTCCCATGTCCTCATAAAAATAATCCACATCCACACCAAGGGCGCGGGCCAGGTCGAACAGACGACTGGCACCGATGCGGTTGGCTCCCCGTTCGTACTTCTGAACCTGCTGGAAGGTGAGCCCCAAAGCAGCCCCCAACGCCTCTTGGCTGAGGCCCAGCAAGGACCGTCGCAGACGAAGACGAGCTCCGACATAGACATCGATGGGATTGGGTTGCCCGGAAGGGGTGCGGCGACTTAGCTGGCGAGTATTTGTCATGATATACTTCCTCATGAGTTGTAGGAGTATATAATTTTACCGCCCTCTGAGTGACGCGCAAGTAGCATTCTAACCTTTACAACAACTCAACTGATTGATGTTGTGTGTTTTTCTTTTTTTAATTGTGATATTTATTTACCTTTAGTGGAAAAGAAGAAACCCCCCGGAGCAATGCTCCGGGGGGTTTCTGAAGAAACGACTATTGCGAAGGATCAGCCCGCGATTTCACAACCAGCGAAGAAGTAAGCGATCTCGGCAGCGGCATTTTCGGCCGAGTCAGAACCGTGCACGGAGTTGGCTTCAACCGACTCGGCGAAATCAGCGCGGATTGTTCCGGGAGCGGCGTTGGCCGGGTTGGTGGCTCCCATGATCTCGCGATTGCGGGCAACGGCGCCCTCGCCTTCCAGGACCTGAACCACAACCGGGCCAGAGATCATGAATGCGACCAGCTCGCCGAAGAAAGAACGTTCGGCATGAACCGAATAGAACTGACCAGCCTGTTCCTGGGTCAGCCGGACGCGCTTCTGGGCGACGATGCGCAGACCAGCCTCTTCGAAGCGGGCGTTGATCTTGCCGGTGAGGTTGCGCCGGGTAGCGTCCGGCTTAATGATCGACAAAGTACGTTCGGTAGCCATTCGTGAAATTCCTTTCGGCGGTTGTTCGCGCCGCGCCATCGACAAAGACGAGCGGCTGCGTTCACCCTCGGCGGCCGGGGCGCGAGGGACGGCGGTTTATAACGCCAACCGAGGTCGAGAGCAACGGGGTGTTTGTGACCGGGCCTTTGTCGTGGTATTGACCCGCCCATGCTTCACATTAACGACCTCACCTTCCGATACGGCGGCCGGACAATCTTCGAGCAAGCCACTGTCCACATCGCAGCGGGCCAACGTGTCGGCCTGGTTGGCCGCAACGGTACCGGCAAGACCACATTGTTCAAGTTGATCTTGGGCGAAGTGCACCTGGACGGCGGCGAAATCAACATGCGCCCGCGCGCCCGGCTTGGCCGCCTGGCCCAAGAAGCCCCCGAGGGCGAGATCAGCCTGATCGATTGCGTCTTGTCCTCGGATACCGAACGGACAGCCCTGTTCGAAGAAGCGGACACCTCCACCGACGGCCACCGCATCGCCGAGATCCACGAACGTCTGCTGGCCATCGACGCCCATTCGGCTCCGTCACGGGCTGCCGCCATCCTGTCTGGACTTGGCTTTGACGCCGAAGCGCAATTGCGGCCGGTCTCGGCATTTTCCGGCGGCTGGCGCATGCGCGTCGCCCTGGCGGCCTCGCTGTTCTCCAGCCCAGAACTTCTGCTGCTGGACGAGCCCACCAATCACTTGGACCTGGAAGCCACGTTATGGCTGCAAAGCCATCTGGCCGTTTATCCCGGCACCTTGGTGGTCATCAGCCATGACCGTGAACTTCTGAACGAAGTCGCCAACCGCATCATCCATCTGGAAGGCGGCAAGCTGAACGCCTATGGCGGTAATTACGACCGTTTCGAAGCCACCCGGCGCGCCCGCATGGAGCTTCAAAGCAAGGCCTTCACCAAACAGGCGGAACAGCGCAAGAAAATCCAATCCTTCATCGACCGCTTCAAGGCCAAGGCCACCAAGGCCGCCCAGGCCCAAAGCCGCGTTAAAATGCTTGAACGCATGGAGATGGTGGTCCCGGTGATTGAAGACCGCACCATGTCCTTCGACTTTCCCGACCCCGAGCCCCTAAGCCCCCCCATCATCGCCATCGACCACGGCGTCGCGGGCTATTCCGACGGCAAGGGCGGCGAAACGGTCATTTTGCGCGGGCTCGATATCCGCATCACCATGGATGACCGCATCGCCCTGCTGGGGGCCAATGGTAATGGCAAGTCCACCCTGGCCAAGATCCTGGCCGGTCGGCTCGACCTGCTGGACGGACAGTTCCGCAAGCCATCCAAGCTGAAGATCGGTTATTTCGCCCAGCATCAGACCGAAGAATTACGTCTGGACGAAACCCCGTTCGAGCACATGGCCATGCTGATGAAGGGTCTGCCCGAGGCCAAGGTCCGCGCCCAGTTGGGACGGTTCGGATTCGAGCAGGAACGCGCCAATGTCAAAGTCTCCAGCCTGTCGGGTGGCGAGAAGTCGCGTCTGCTCTTTGCCCTGATGAGCCGTGAAGCCCCTCACCTGATGATCTTGGACGAGCCCACCAACCATCTGGACATCGACGCCCGCGAAGCCTTGGTCTCGGCGCTGAACGCCTATGACGGGGCGGTGATCCTCATCAGCCACGATCCTCACCTGATCGAACTGACCGCCGATAATCTATGGCTGGTGGGCGATGGAAAGGTTCAGCCTTTCGACGGCGACCTTGCCGCCTACCGGAAGTTGCTGCTGGACATGGCCCGCGATGCCAGACGGTCCAACAAGCGCGATCCCTCCGCCGATAAGGGCGATGCCGCCACCCGCAAGGCCGATCGTAAGGCCGCCGCCGGAGCCCGCGCTCAACTTGCCCCCCTGCGCAAGATCGCCCAGACCGCTGAAAAAGCATTGGACGAGCTGAACAAGAAGAAGAAACAGCTGGACGTACAGCTGGCCGAGCCAACCTTGTACCAAGGCCCCCCGGCCAAATTGACGGAACTCCGCCGCCACGAGGCCGACCTTGTTCGGCAGATCGAAGCAGCCGAAGCGGCTTGGATCGCCGCCCAGGAAGCGTTGGACAAAGCGCAAGCCTAAGCTTTCCCATCCTGGGCTAAAGATGTAGGCTTTTCGCAGTCATTCAACTGAGAGGCTGTTCCGAGGTGGTCGTCAAGGTTCCGCTTCCTTTTTGCAGACCGCTGAAAGTCACCCGTCCACCGGAAGATGTCCGGCGGCTGTTGCAGCTGCTGGTCGGACTGATGACCGCCTTGATGATCGCAGGGCTGGTCGGCGTGCTCGCCCATATGCGCAATATGGCGCTGGAAGAAGCCGCCAGCAGCACCCAAGGCGTGGCTCGCCTCCTGGATGAACATCTCGCCCGGACCCTGACCACCACCGATTCCATTCTCATGAACGCCGCCAAGATTTCCCTTACCCGATCCCAAGGACAGATCTCTGCGGTGGACGAACTGCGCGCATTTCAGCAACTGGTCACCAATCTGCCGGAACGCGGCGCCATCCTGGCGACCGATGCCCTTGGCAATGTCATCACCAACACCACGACCCCTGATGCAGTGCCCGCCAATATTGCGCACCGCGAGTGGTTTCAGAGTCTCAAAGCGGGCACCCCCGTCGCGGTCGGCCCTATGTTCCGCAATCGCTTCAACAACCGCCTGATCTTCACTCTCAGCCGAAGAGTGGCCAATGAAGAGGGCGACTTCGTGGGCATGATCAGCGTCGGGATCGACGTCGCCGTCTTCACCGACTTTCATAAAAGCCTGGTCCTGGGACAAAATGGTTACGTTTCGGCCTCGACCAAAGGCGATATCATCTTGCGCCAACCCCAGCCGGAAGCATTCATGGGCCGCTCGGTCGCCACAGGGCTCTTGGCGGCGGCAGCGGCGGCGGACCCCACCGGGACGTTGCGGGTCACATCCATGCTGGACGATATCGACCGCATTGTTTCATACCGGACTCTGCCGGGCTTCGATGTCTTGGTCAGCGCCGGAATGGCGGTGGACGAAGTCCTGGCATCATGGCGACGGACCGCTTTGTTGTTGGGGGTCTCCCTGATCGCGGTCACCGCCGGGCTGATGAGCGTGGCCCGCATGGCTTTTCGGGCCATCGGCCGCGAGGAATCCATCTCGGCCGGGATGGAAGTCACCATCAGAGAACGCACCGATGAGGCCAACCAACGCGCCCTTGAAGCCCGGCTGGCCAACGAGAGCAAGACCCGCTTCCTGGCCGCCGCCAGCCACGATCTTCGCCAACCGCTGCAGGCGGCGGGCATGTTCACCGAGGTCCTGGCCGCCAGCGTCACCGATCCGAAACAGATCCTGGTGGTGGACAAGCTGCGCCAGAGCATTGAATCCACCAATGCGCTGCTGACCTCCTTGCTGGATGTCTCCATCTTGGAAGCCGGTAAGATCAAGCCGAACTTCTCCACCTTCCGGCTGATGCCGCTGCTTAACGGCTTGGTGGATCAAGTGGAGCCCGAAGCCTCGCGCAAGGGCTTATCCATCGGAGCTATCAGCACGTCAGCCGTCGTGACCAGTGATCCGGTCCTGCTCGAACGTCTGCTGCGCAATCTCTTGCTCAACGCCGTGCGCTATACCGAGAAAGGCGGCATCCGGGTCGGGTGTCGCCGTCGGGGGAAGTGGGTCGTTATCCAGATTATCGACACCGGAATCGGCATCCCCGCGGATAAGATTCAGTCGGTGTTCGACGACTTCACCCGGCTGGAAGCCCCGCAAGATCGCCGCACCAGCAAAGGACTCGGCCTTGGACTGGGCGTGGTCCGGCGCATGGCCGCACTTTTGGGGCACCGCCTCGACCTGACGTCAATCCCCGACAAAGGCTCGTGCTTCAGCGTCATGGTGAAGCGAGGCTGAAGGTTCAGTTCCGCGCCTTTTCCCGACCGGGCGTGGGCGCTTGTGATCTGAGCTACCTATTCGAATGATGTACTTCACATCGTGATTAGGCACTTTTCCGACATTATGAGCCGAGATATCATGCTCCGAAACGTGATCGGAGTTATTCGTGGATAGATTTAAGGTTGCGGCCGCCGCAATGTCGGTCCTGATAGTGGGGGCTTGCGGTCCAACGACACGAGGACTGCGAACTGACATGCCCAAAGACGCCGTGCCAGCGGAGCGGGCACGGCTGGTCTTGTACCAGCCAAGCTTGTTATTCGGCCTTTCTGAAATGCGGGTGCAGATCGATGGCAAGGGCACCTGCGGCATTGCTGGCCTGGAGGCCATCGCCTGGGATATAGCCCCCGGCCAGCACCGGCTGAGTATGTTCAGCAACGCAACGGCAGGAACATCGGTCCTAACTCTCGATTTTGAGGCAGGCAAGACAACCTATGTGTCCGCGTCTCGGAATCATAAGCAAGCCACAGCCACTTTCTTTGCCGGATCTTGGGGAGCTCGGGCCACTTCCGATGAAAGCTCCCCTCATGGCGGCGCCTTTGTCCTCCAAAAGGAGGCGTTGGAGACGGGGGAAAGGGAAATCGCTGGCTTGACCACGGCAGCATGCCCCTTCCAGGGCATAACGCCGGGTTCAGTTACAAGAAACAGGGCGCAGTGAACTGGCGTCGATTCGTTCGGCAACAAAGAGAAAAAGAGGCGACAGTGACGTACCAGACGCTGAGGGTGATATCCGTACTTTCATTGCTGTTGCTTGGCGCCTGTAAATCGACTCAGGGAATGCGGACCGATATGCCGAAATCAGATGTGTCGCCCGGAATGTCACGGCTGGTCCTGTACCAGA
>JAYTWE010000370.1:0-5972 GCA_043744055.1 Magnetospirillum sp. | reverse complement strand
CTGAAGCCCTGCACTTTCAGATACTCGGCACCCAGCCCCAGGGCGCAAGGCCAAAGGGCAATACCGTTGGAGTTCGGGAATGACTGTACGCGACTCAGGCCTGTCGGGTCAGACCAAGCCGCTTATTCTGATCGTCGAGGACGAAGCGTCTCTGGTGACCATGCTCCATTACAATCTGGAAAAAGAAGGCTATCGCGTTTGCGAGGCCGGTGACGGCGAGGAAGCCCTGACCGTGTTGGCCGAGCGTAAACCCGATCTGGTCTTGTTGGACTGGATGCTTCCGTCCCTCTCGGGGATCGAAGTCTGCCGTCAATTACGGCGGAAACCCGCCACCCGTGAGCTTCCCGTGATTATGCTGACCGCTCGTGGTGAGGAAGGCGATAAAATCAGAGGGCTCAATACCGGAGCTGACGATTATCTGACCAAGCCATTCTCTTTACCGGAACTGATGGCCCGGATTCGTGCGCTGCTTCGCCGCGCCCAGCCGGTTCCCCAGAAGGGGTTGCTGACCTGGGGCGATATCAGCATGGATCTTGCCGCCCACCGTGTGACCAGAGGCGGCAAAGCGATTCATCTCGGTCCGACCGAATTCCGCCTGTTGCAGTTCTTCATGCAGCATCCCGGTACCGTCTTCTCACGCGAAGAGCTTCTGGATGCGGTTTGGGGACCGGATATCTATGTGGAGCCCCGCACGGTGGATGTCCATATCCGCCGTCTGCGCAAAGCCCTCAACTGCGACACGGAAAGTGACATCATTCGCACCGTCCGCGCGGCAGGTTATGCCTTGGACGTGGATTCCGCAGCATAACCTATTACTAGACCGTTTCGCGTTCACACGCGAACGGTCTAGCTCTGCCTGAGGCGGAAAAAGCTCCGCTTTTTCTGGGCTCAAGCGCCGCTCAGGCTAGAGAGCGTGATTCAATGTAATCAAGACACGCTCTATTCCCATGGTTGCTCCTCCTCCTTCCTCGCTGCATTATGGCAAGGACGTTGGGGGGCAACTCGTGTTCAAGCGCTTACGCATCTGGTCCATACGCACCGCCATAGCCTGTAGCATGGCTTCGGTGGCGCTCTGTTCCGCCATGGCGGGGACTCAGTCTTGGACAGCCTCCTACCAGTTTCCGCCGGGCGATCCCCGCGATGAAGCCATGCGAACCATTGCTGGCCAGATGGCCATGGTCGGACTCGAAATAAAGCTATTCCCGGCGGCCTCTTTGCTGCGGCCCAATGACCAATGGGCCGCCCTAGCCAATGGCAGCATCGACATGATCTTTATCCCTGCCGATTATCTATTGGATCTCTTCCCACTCCTGGGAGCACTGTCCTTGCCTGGGGCAATTAAAACCCAAGCTCACGCGGAGAAAGTCGGCGCCTCTGCCATTATGCGCGATCTCCATCAACAATTCGAGACCGCTGGAATCGTTGTCTTGGCGGATTCGTGGATGCCCGGCGCCTATGCCTCCAAGGGAAAATGCGTGGTTTCTCCCAAGGATGCCAAAGGCCTGAAGGCACGGACAATCGGCAAGTTCATGTCAGAATTCTGGACGACCGCCGGAGCCATGGCAGTTCCCGCCACCACCTCGGATGCCCTTCCCATCCTGGTCAACGCCAATCTGATCGACATCGCCAATACCAGCGTCACCACATTGATGACCCTTCGCATGGAGAAAAGCTTCTCCTGCCTGACCCTCCCCGGTGAGGATGGCGCCCTCTGGTATCTCTATGAACCCATCTTGGTCTCGAAGAAGCGCTTTGAAGCCCTGGATGAGGCACAACGCAAGGAATTGCTGGCAGCAGCCGCCCGCGCCCATGAAAGCCTTGCCGCCGCCACGTCATTGACCGTACGCCGACTTGCCGGAAACTTCCTGGCCGCCGGGGTTGATGTCGCCACGCTCGACAAAGCCAATCTCGCGGCATGGTATAAAATTTCACGGCGAAGTGCCTGGAAGCTCTTTCGTGAACAGGTTCCCGGTGGAAACGAGTTTCTAGACCGACTCATGGCGGTGGAATAAATGAAGGAAGCCAGTAAGGCAATGCTGCGCCGCCTTGGTCAGCCGGATTTCGCCACCCGCTACTTCGTTGGAAATGGCCTCGATATCGGCTCTTCAGCTGATCCCATCAGCCAATACATGGAACTGTTTCCATCCATCAAGGCCGTTCGGATGTGGAATGGTATCGACGGCGATTCCCAACACCTCACGGGCCTGACCGATAACAGCTTTGATTTCGTCCATGCCGCCCATTGCCTCCAGCGCATGCAAGACCCGCGCGAGGCATTGCGCCATTGGTTCCGGGTCTTGAAACCGGGCGGTCATCTGGTGCTTCTGATTCCTGATGAGGATTTGTATGAACAAGGCTTTTGGCCCAGCCGTTACAATCACGACAACCGCTGGACCTTCACCATCTTCAAGACCAAGTCCTGGAGCCCCGTCTCGATCAATCTGATGGAGGCATTGCAGGTCCTCGGAGCCCAAGCCGATATCCGCCGGATGGAGGTTCTATCCGCTGGCTACCGCCATGGACTTCCCCGCTTCGATCAGACCCTGACCCCCGTTGCCGAATGCGCCATCGAAGTGGTGATCCGCAAACGTCTGCAAGTGGAATCAATCGCGGGCGGTCGCCTTAATGGCGACGGCCCGCTTAACGCCAATGATGTCTTCGTCATGACCGGACTGAAGGTAGAGCCGGTTAAAGGCTGAAGAACCGCTCCACCACGTCAATTTGGCTCGACCGGTTGAGAAAGGGAGCATGACCGCAGCCGGGAACAATAACCAGCTGTGCTCCGGGGCCACGCCGGGTCATTTCCTCCGCCACTTCCGGCAACAAGACGTCGGAAGCCTCGCCACGCAGCACCAGGGTTGGACAATTGATTCCATCCCAGACCGGCCAATAATGCTGATTATCAGGCTGGTCAGCGAAAACCCGCATGATCTCGGGATCATAATGCACGGTGATCCGACCGTCATCGCGTCGTCTGGCGGATGTATCAGCCATGACCCGCCATTCATGATCGCTCAACTCACCGAACGGTAAATAGATCTGGCGTAGGAAGCTCTCCAACTCGCGCATATCGGCAAAGCTGGGCCGAGCCGTCACATAAGCGCGAATACGGGTAACGGCCGCGGGATTGGGCCGAGGCCCGATATCGTTGATGATCAGGCGCTGGATTCGACGCTTTAACCTGCCAGCAGCCAACACCATCCCCAGTAAGCCGCCCATGGACGTCCCCAACCAAAGGCAGGTCTCGACTCCCAATTGGTCCAGAATGCTGACAGCATGATCCGCATAGCTTTCCAGAGTATAATCACGGTCAGGCAAAGCCGACCAACTGGACAAACCCCGTCCGATGGTATCAGGACAAATCACCCGGTATCGGGATGAAAAATATCGGGCAACCGTATCAAAATCCCGGCCTGTCCGGGCAAGCCCATGCCACATCACCAAGGCCGGAGCATCCACCGCTCCCCATTCGGTAACGTGAATCTCATGCCCGTAAACATCAAGATAGAGTGAACGTCGTCCCAAACCCATCGCCTTGGCGGTCATGCTCTCCCCCCGATAATCCCCGCGTGATGTTGCCTAGTTTCGGAGATGCCGACAAGGCATTGTTGGCGGACGACATCAATGACTGAGCAAGACCGGAACCGTCATGTGACGCAATAAATGATGGGTTGCCCCGCCCAAGACCATCTCCCGCAGTCGGGAGCGACCATATCCCCCCATGACCAAGAGATCGCAATCCTCATCGGAAGTCCGGTTCAAGAGCATGGCGCCAGCCTCCACCTCGTCCGAACGGATATGTTCACAAACGGCTTTCACGCCATGACGAGACAGATGCAAACAAATGTCGGCTCCGGGAATATCTCCGTGCCCGGCCATGCCATGGCCGGGATTGACGGCGATCACCCGAACCAGATCAGCCCGACAAAGGATCGGCATGGCGTCATGCACCGCACGCGTCGCCTCGCGGCTGGCATTCCAAGCCACCAGAACCCTGCGGCCCACGGATTGAAAATGTCCGGCATAAGGGACAACCAGCATCGGACGGCCAATGGCCAAAATCAGATCATCCGGCAATGACCCTCCATCCAGACTGTCCGGCGCAGTTTGTCCGATAATCACCAGATCGCAATACCGCGCATGAAGCGCGATGGTTTCAAACATGTCACCGGTTACATCGCGCCATTCCACCGAAAGCCCCGCGACAGCCGCCCTGGCATCCACCAAAGCCTTGGCGGAAACGGCCATTTCGTCGTCACCTTGGGCTAAAATAGTATCCATCTCGGTCCCGAACTGAGCCGTCACCATGGACGGCACCTTGGACCGAGCGCGGACATTAAGGGCAATAAGGTGGGCTTGATGATCCGCCGCCAGTTTCAGCGCCAGATCAAGCCTGATTCCGGCATGAGGCGAGCCATCCACATGAACAAGAATATCCTTGAAGGCCATGATTCCCCCCGCTTCCACTATCTAGACCTCAGTCTATGCCCGGATTTGAGCGTCAACCAAGGGAGCAAAGGCAGAGCAGACCTGCATCATTAGCTGGAGAATTAATAACTCGTCGAATCACAGGCCTGGCGGTAGAGCTTCAGCACCTTGCAAAGCTTGCGGGCTTCGTCCTTGCTTTTGAGAGGACCGGCGACCACCTTCCAACGAATCCCCTTCTCTCCCATATCCACCTTGCGCATGGAGGCGTTCATGGCGCCCAATTCCTCGGGATACTTGCCCTTGATCTTCTCCCAGGTGGCACGGGCGTCGTCCTCGGTCTTGACGGTGGCCAGGGTCACCCCAACCCCATTGGCGCCATCCTTGGCGCCATTTCCATTGGACGGAGGCACCCCCTGACGCAGACCAGTGGCGGTACCGCTGAGCGGGACTTTGGCTAATTGAGAATCAAGAACCCGCTCCACCGCGTCCTTTTCCCGCTTGGCTTCCTCGGCGGAGACCAAGCCAGACGCGCGCAGACGCTCGACCCGCCCAACAGCGGTGGCGGCTTCCATAACATCCTTAGGCGGCAAAACCGGCATGTCCACCTTGCGGGGCTCGGCAGGCAGCAAAGCATCAAGGATCACAAGCCGTTCCGCCGAATGTTCGCTCGGTGAAATGGCGCGGCTCTCCAACGCCTTGCTCAACTCCCTCAGCCGATCCAACACCTGAACATCCGTGGGACCGGGCCGTTGAAGCCCCTGGGCTGGCGTAAGCTTGGCGGAAATTGGCGTCAACGCACCGATATTGGTGCTGCGCCGACGGGTATATTCATCGGGAGTAATCAATCCCTCGTCCAGCAGACGCTTCAAGATGCGGAACCGGTTCATCACAGCGGCTTCCGCCCCCATGGAACCAACCCCGCCGCCATCCAGCGGTTCCGCCGAGATCATGCCGCGGCCCGCCGACATGGGCAGCTGCGGCTCGAACTGCGACGTCATATCGGACATACGTCCAGCCTGGGCAGCAGTGCGTGGAATGCTGCGGCCGGTGATCTTATCGATGACGGCCATATTGGCCTGTGCCACATCCACCAAAGTACGAACCTGCGGCATTCCATCGGCCAAGACCGTCATCGTGATTTGTGGCCGGTTGGCCAAGATGACATCATAGTATTGACGGGCGAGATCGTAGCGGCCGGTGGCCTGATAGATCATACCTGCCGCGTAAAGGGCATAGGGGTTCTTGGGATTTCGGCGTAAAGCGGCCAAGGCATAACGCTCGGCATTGGGATAATCGCCTCGCGACAGCAAACTCATGGCCCGTTCCGAATTATCATCGGAAAAGAAATTATAATCGCCCAAGGCCTCAGAGGGGCCGCGTGGATCATTCAGAGGTCCGCACCCAACGAAAGGGATCGTCATGATCGCGACCAAGGCGATCCGGCTGAAACGTCCCATGGTCATGGTCTTCGTCCCCCTGGCAACGATCGGGCAACCCAAGCCCCCGCGTCTCTTCAATACACCGGCGGGGCAGCCTGTCGCCAT
>JAYTWE010000369.1:0-2906 GCA_043744055.1 Magnetospirillum sp. | reverse complement strand
GCTTATGTTACAGGAACTTCGCCGCCGCCTTGGTCATGTTGCCGGTCCGATGATCGGGCTTTGTGCCGTGACCTATTTTGCCTACCACACTGTGGAGGGTGATCGCGGCGTGCTGTCCTATTTTCGGCTCAATGGAGAAATCCTTGAGGCTGAGATGCGGTTGGCCAAGATCTCTTCCGAGCGTCAGGAGATGGAGCATCGGGTGCTGCTGTTGCGGCCCGATCATCTGGACCCCGATATGCTGGAAGAGCGGGCGCGCATCATGCTCAATATGGGCCGTGACGGCGAAGTGGTTGTCTTCGACCGCAGACGGGCTCTGTAGGGCTTCTTCTTCAAAAATCGTATCTCTGATCGGCTGGACGAGGTTCCGTGTGGGAATAGCGTGAGGCTGGCTGTTTGTCCGGTTTTTCTATTTATGGACTATTCTCGGGTTGCTGAACCTCTGGTTGATGTTAAGATCTTGTCGCGCGATAACCTGAATTGGGCTGAGCCGTGACTCGTGACGATAATTGCCTGCCGCGAAGAATCAGAGCGGTGCTTGCTTCCATCAATGAGGGCGATTTCGAGGCTGTCGGCCAGATGATCGCCGGTAGCGCGGAATGCACTCATCAAGGCGTCTGTGACGTCTGCATCGCATGCCAGCGCATTCACAAAGCCTTCCTGCCCTTGGTGCCGAAGGCCTAATTTTTCGTTTTACGATACAAGTATGGTCGATCCCTCTTTTCAATCATGCTTCCCCACCCCACATCACTTTGATCCTGCCCATCAAGGTGGGCTGGGTGTCTTGCGCATGCTGCTGTGCACAAGATATCAGGGGGTTCTGATGTTGCATTGCAAGATTCAATTCTTAATTAACTGCAATTAAGTTAATCTGCCTGAGTGCGTTGCAGCACAAGGGTTTTGACTCTATAAACCACTTGCAAAATAGGGAAGTTAGGTTTACCTATCCCCTCAGTTTGCTGAACGAGGCCCGCGGGAGGAACCATGGCTGCCAAGAAGAAGGAACGGGGGGTGGCAGAGCCTACCCCAGAAGAGCTGATTCGCTATTATCGTGAGATGTTGATGATCCGCCGCTTCGAGGAGAAGGCGGGCCAACTTTACGGCATGGGGCTCATCAACGGCTTTTGCCATCTCTATATCGGCCAGGAAGCAGTTGTGGTTGGTATGCAGGCTGCGGCGGGTCCCGCCGATTCGTGCATTACCTCTTATCGCGATCACGGTCATATGCTGGTTTGTGGCATGGACCCCAAGGGCGTCATGGCCGAGCTGACCGGGCGTGCTGGCGGTTATTCGCGCGGCAAGGGCGGCTCTATGCATATGTTCAGCCAGGAAAAGCGCTTCTATGGCGGTCACGGCATCGTCGGCGCCCAGGTTCCGTTGGGGACAGGTCTTGGTTTCGCCCATAAGTACACCAAGGATAACGGCGTCTCGCATGTCTATTGCGGCGACGGCGCGGTCAACCAGGGCCAAGTCTACGAAAGCTTCAACATGGCGTCGCTGTGGAAGCTGCCGGTGGTCTTCGTGATCGAGAACAACAAATACGCCATGGGAACTTCGACGATTCGTCATGCCGCCGGTCAGGAGCTTTTCATGCGCGGCGCCGCCTATGGCATTCCGGGCGAGGCCGTCAATGGCATGAGCATCATTGCGGTGCGCGAGGCTGCGACCCGTGCTCTGGAGCACGCCCGTTCGGGCCAAGGTCCTTACATTCTTGAGATGAACACCTACCGCTATCGCGGCCACTCCATGTCTGATCCGGCCAAATACCGGAGCAAGGAGGAGGTGACCAAGATGCGTGAACAGCACGACCCCATCGACCAGCTGAAGGAAAAGCTGCTGGCTGACGGCCTCATCGACGAAGCCGGGCTTAAAGAGCTGGACCGCGAGGTCAAGGCCATCGTCACCGAGGCGGCCGATTTCTCGCAGACCAGTCCCGAGCCGGACCCGTCCGAGCTGTGGACCAATGTTCTGATCGAAGCTTAAGGCGCGAGGGGGAAACCGATGCCGATTCAAATCCAGATGCCTGCTCTGTCTCCGACCATGACAGAGGGCAAGCTTGCCAAGTGGCTTAAGGCCGAGGGCGATGTGGTAAAGGCTGGCGATGTGCTGGCCGAGATCGAGACTGATAAGGCCACCATGGAGATGGAGGCCGTGGAAGATGGCACTATCGGTAAGATTTTAGTGCCGGGCGGCACCGAGGGTGTTGCCGTAAATACTGTGATCGCCTTGCTGTTGGGCGAGGGCGAAGACGCCTCGGCGCTCGACGCGGCCCCGGCTTCGGTCGCGGCTCCCGTCACCGTCGCTCCGGTTGCCGTTTCCGTTTCCGCCGCTCCGGCGGCTCCGGCGGTGGCCGACGAAAAGGTCTATGCCAGCTACAAGCGTCAGACGGTGCGTGAAGCACTGCGTGATGCCATGGCCGAAGAAATGCGGGCCGATCCGTCCGTCTTCCTGCTGGGCGAGGAAGTGGCTCAGTACCAGGGCGCCTATAAGGTCAGCCAAGGTCTGTTGGACGAGTTCGGGGCCGAGCGTGTGATCGACACTCCCATCACCGAGATGGGGTTCGCCGGTCTGGCTTGCGGTGCCGGTTATGCCGGGTTGAAGCCCATTGTCGAGTTCATGACCATGAACTTCTCCATGCAGGCCATCGACCACGTCATCAACTCGGCGGCCAAGACTCTGTACATGTCCGGCGGTCAGCTGCCGTGCTCTATCGTGTTTCGCGGCCCCAACGGCGCCGCCTCTCGCGTCGGGGCGCAGCACAGTCAGGATTATGCGTCGTGGTATGCCCACTGCCCCGGTCTGAAGGTGTTGGCTCCGTGGAGCGCCGCCGATGCCAAGGGCTTGCTTAAGGCCGCCATCCGCGATCCCAATCCCGTGGTTTTCTTGGAAAACGAGCTGCTCTACGG
>JAYTWE010000368.1:0-5413 GCA_043744055.1 Magnetospirillum sp. | reverse complement strand
TGGTCGAGCGTCTGGATCGGGCCGCCCTGGCTGAACGGCGCGCCGTGACGGTTCCGTTGGCGCGGCGGTTGTTGGAACAGGAGAACGAGGATGGACCTGGGGATCAAGGGGCGTAGTGCCATCGTTTGCGGCGCATCGCGGGGATTGGGGCGTGCTTGCGCCGAATCCCTTGCTCGGGAAGGCGTTCACGTTCTGATGGCGGCTCGCCGTCCTGATGTGCTGGAAAAGGCCGCCGACGAGATTCGGGCGCGAACCGGCGCGGCGGTCAAGACGGTGGCGGTGGATGTCACGACACCCCAGGGCCGCGCCATGCTGCTCTCCATGCTTCCTGATCCCGATATCCTGGTTACCAATGCCGGAGGCCCGCCACCCGGTGATTTTCACGACTGGGATCGCGATACCTGGATCAAGGCGTTGGACGCCAACATGCTGACCCCCATCGAACTGATTAAGGCGACGGTGGACAAGATGATGGAACGGAAATTCGGTCGTATCGTCAACATCACCTCTGGCGCGGTGAAGGCTCCCATCGACGTGTTGGGGCTATCCAATGGAGCGCGGGCCGGGTTGACTGGTTTCGTGGCGGGGCTGGCGCGCAAGACCGTCCGCAATAATGTCACCATCAACAATCTGCTTCCCGGCGCTTTCGATACCGATCGCATTACGGTCGTGCTGGAAGGTCAAGCGAAGGCGGAGGGCATCAGCCTGGCGGAGGCTCGTGCCCGGCGGGTGGCGGCTAATCCGGCGGGTCGGTTCGGTGATCCGGCGGAATTTGGCGATGCTTGCGCTTGGCTATGCTCGGCCCAGGCCGGTTTCGTCACCGGCCAGAATCTACTCCTCGATGGCGGAGCGTTTCCCGGTGTTTTCTAAGTCCTTTGGCCGCACATAGCGGATCAAAGCACCACAGCCCGCTTCCAACTCGCCCCAATGGGCAATATCAAGTTCGATCTCCGCCAGGGCTCCGGTGGAGAATTTGGCGGAGATGCGCTCTAACACTTCCGGGTCGCCATTATGCCCCACCAGAGCTTCGGCGAGGCGACCGATGCCAGGGTTGTGGCCGATCAGTAAAATCGAGGCGACGTGGTTATCCACCAGCCGCAGCCGGTGCAGCAGGTCTCCTCGGCTGGCTTCGTACAGGCAGTCTTCGATGGAGACGGGGACGCCTTCCATCTTGGGCTCCAACCGGTCCCAGGTGGCGCGCGTCCTTTGGCTGGTGGAGACCAGCGCCAGGGATGGGCGAATGGCATGGGCGGCAAAGAAGTCGGCCATGTGGCTGGCGGCCTGTTTCCCCCGTTCGGAGAGCGGACGGTCCATATCACCCATGCTGGGATCATCCCAACTGGATTTGGCGTGGCGGAGCAAAAATAGTTTTCTCATAATTGTAACCGCCCGCCCCATGACACTGAGGTTCTGAGGATATATAAATAAAGGCGGAGACGCCAAGCTTACCCTGCCCAGTTTGCCCAGATGGCCAAGATTATTCTATCGGAGTGACGTTGTGACCCATTCTCAGCCAGTGGAATTGCCAGCCATCGATATAGAATCCAAAGAACGCTTCATTAATCGGGAATTGTCGTGGCTTGCCTTTAACGGCCGGGTCATCGACGAGGCGTTTAATCATCACCATCCTTTGCTGGAACGTTTACGTTTTCTCTCCATTTCAGCGGCAAACCTGGATGAGTTTTATATGGTTCGCGTCGCCGGTCTGAAGGGTCAAGTGGAAGCCGGTGTCATGACCACCAGTCAGGACGGCCTGACTCCGGCCCAGCAGCTGGCGGCTATCAATCTTCAGGCGGCCGAGCTGCTTTCGGCGCAAAAGCGCTGCTGGCGCGAGCTGAAGGGCGAGATGCGCTCGGCTGGAATTGCGGTGATTGACCGCACCGAGCTGAGTAAGGTCGACATGAAGTGGCTGGAAAACCGCTTCATGGAGCATGTCTTTCCCGTTCTGACGCCGTTGGCCATTGATCCGGCGCATCCTTTTCCGTTCTTGCCCAATGCTGGTTTCGCCATGGTGTTGCACCTGTTCCGTCTCGATGATGGCGAGGTGCTCCGTGCGTTGCTGCCCATGCCGAGCCAGGTCGAGCGGTTTACCCGTCTGCCCGGCGAAGGTATTCGCTTCCTGCCGCTGGAAGAGCTGGTTCTGCTGTTCATTGGCCATATCTTCCCTGGTTTCCGTATGGAGGCTAGCGGCCTGTTCCGGGTCATTCGCGATTCGGAAATGGATATCGACGAAGAGGCGGAAGACTTGGTTCGGGTGTTTGAATCCGCATTGAAGCGCCGCCGTCGCGGCAATGTCATCCGCTTGACCTTCAATGACGGCATTCCCGAGGACCTGAAGAATCTGGTCATTGCGGAGATGCATGTGGATTCCGACGATGTGTTCGAGATCGACGGATTGCTGGGGCTGGTCGATACCAGAAAGCTGATTGTTGATGAGCGCCCGGACCTTCTCTTCCCTCCCTACAACGCCCGCTTCCCCGAACGGGTGCGCGACTTTGGCGGTGACTGTTTCGCTGCTATCCGCAAGAAGGATATCGTGGTCCATCATCCGTTCGAAAGTTTCGACGTGGTGGTTCAGTTCATCCGTCAGGCCGCCCGTGACCCGGCAGTGGTGGCGATCAAGCAGACCTTGTATCGCACCAGCGCCGACAGCCCCATCGTCAAGGCCCTGGTCGAAGCGGCCGAGGCGGGAAAATCGGTCACCTGCATGGTCGAGCTGAAGGCTCGTTTCGATGAAGAGGCCAATATTCGTTGGGCTCGTGATCTGGAACGTGCCGGGGCTCAGGTGGTGTTCGGCTTTCTGGAGCTGAAGACCCACGCCAAGATTTCCCTGGTGGTTCGGCGCGAGGGGGCCAATCTGGTCTCTTATGTCCATTTTGGCACCGGCAACTACCACCCCATAACGGCCAAGGTTTATACTGACCTGTCCTTCTTCACCTGTGATCCCGCTCTGTGCCGTGATGCCGCCAAGACCTTCAATTACATGACCGGTTACGCCACGCCCGATAAGCTGGAGAGCCTGTCTATCGCCCCCATGTTCCTGCGCAAGAACATCGTGGCGTTGATTGAAAACGAGATCGCCAATGTCAAGGCTGGTAAGCCGGGGGCCATGTGGCTGAAGATGAACTCGTTGGTTTGTCCGCAGCAAATTGATGCGCTGTACCGTGCCTCTCAGGCCGGGGTGAAGATCGATCTGGTGATTCGCGGCATTTGCTGTCTGCGTCCCGGCGTGCCCGGATTATCGGACAATATCCGGGTGAAAAGCATCGTCGGTCGCTTTTTGGAACACTCACGCATTTTCTGCTTCGCCAATGGGCATCGCATGCCGTCACGCCACGCGAAGATTTTCATATCTTCGGCCGACTGGATGCCGCGCAACATGGATTGGCGGGTGGAATCCTTTGTCCCCATCGAAAATCCCACGGTGCACCGTCAGGTTCTCGATCAGATCATGGTCGCCAATCTTAAGGATCAAGCCCAATCTTGGCTGTTGCGTCCCGACGGTTCCTACGAGCGATTGAAGGCGGAGGAGGGGGCTTTTAGTGCCCACACCTATTTCATGACGAATCCGTCCTTGTCGGGCCGAGGCAGCGCTGGTGAGCGGAACCGGCGGCCGAAGCTCCAGATTGAACAATCGATCTAAGGTCTCATCGCCATGAAGATCAAGCTCCGTCAGGAGCCCATCGGAATTGTGGATATCGGATCAAACTCCATCCGATTGTGTGTCTATGACATCGCTCATCGGGTGCCGGTTCCGCTGTTCAACGAGAAAGCTATCTGTAGCCTGGGGCAAGGCTTGGGGGGGAGCGGCCGTCTGAACCCCGAAGGGGTGGAAGCCGCCTTGGCCGCAGTGGGGCGCTTTGTTGCCCTTTGCCGCGCCATGGAAGTTTCGCGTCTGGATATTCTGGCCACCGCTGCGGTGCGCGATGCCTCGGACGGTGACGAATTCGTTCGTGAGGTGGAGCGTCGTTACAAGGTCGAGATCAAGGTCTTGTCCGGTGCGCAAGAGGCCAAGATGGCGGCTATGGGGGTGCTGTGCGGCACTCCTGATGCCGATGGCATCGTCGCCGATTTGGGTGGGGGGTCGCTGGAACTGGTGACGGTTCAAGATCAGGATTTTGGTCGCTGGGATACCATGCCTCTGGGGCTTTTGCGTCTGGCCGAATCTTCGGGGGAGGATTGCGTCAAGGCGGGAGCTATCGTCGATGGTCATTTGAAGGCGCTGCCCTGGTTGAATGAGGGTACGGGCCGCAATCTCTATGCGGTGGGCGGTGCCTGGCGGGCCATTGCGCGGATTTGTATTGCCCAAACTCAGCATCCGTTGACGGTGCTGGATAATTTCTCGCTGGATGCCAGGGAGGCCCTGCGTATCCTGGACCTTGTCTCCAGCCAAAGCCGGAAGTCCTTGGAAAAGGTCCCCGGCGTATCGCGCAAGCGGGTGTCCGGTTTGCCCCTGGCGGCGTTGGTCCTGGAAAAGGTGGTTCGTGCTATCCAGCCCTCACGCTTGGTATTCTCCATTTATGGCATGAGGGAGGGGCAGTTCTTCAAGCGCCTCCCCGATAAGATGAAGGCTGAGAACCCGTTATTGGCGGTCTGTCGCCAGATGGCCACGCTCAACTCCCGCTTTCCCGAGCATGGCGAGGAGTTACGCACATGGATGGCGCCGTTATTCCCCAAGGAGACGCCTCGGGAAACCCAATTGCGGCATGCCACCTGCCTGTTGTCGGATATTTTCTGGAACGAACATCCCGATTATCGGGCCGAGCAGGCTTTCCTGCGAATTTTGCGGCTCCCTTTCATGGGGGTGGGGCATCGGCATCGTGCCGCCATCGCGTTCGCCATCTATTGCCGCTATCAGGGCAACGAGGATTCTCCGGTGATCGAGCGTGCCATCGGTTTGGTGGAAGAGGCTTGGCTGCGCCGCGCCCGGATCATCGGTATGGCTCTTCGTCTGGCTCATACCCTGTCCGGTGGTGCGCCGAATTTGTTGCGCCAAACGCGGTTGCTGGCCGAAGATGGCTATCTGGTTTTAGAGGTTCCTGCCAACAATCCAGCCTTCGCCATCGAGATTGATCGTAGTTTCGATCGGCTGGCCAAGGTCATGGATTGTGAGGCGCTGCTGGTGAGGCGGGTGACGTAATTTATACTCTGTCGCCTTGAGAACCCGAAAATCATGCGGGTTTTGCCCGTATCCACAAATGGCCGAGGCCCTTTGATTTCACTGGGGTATAAAAGGAATGGGTCCAGGGACTGAGTCCCTGGCGGGTAAGGGCAGAGCCCCTCGTTCTTTCAGGTTCTCTGAGGATATGAAATAGGTGGTTTATCGTGTGTCAGGAGCCTTTGGCGTGACTCGTCTTTTCATTGATGGTGACGCTTGTCCCGTGAAGGATGAGGTTTTTAAGGTGGCCGAGCG
>JAYTWE010000367.1:0-3755 GCA_043744055.1 Magnetospirillum sp. | reverse complement strand
GTACGGCGTGCGCGGCATTCCGACTCTGATGATCTTCAAGGACGGTCAGGTTGCCGCCACCAAGATCGGCGCCTTGCCCAAGAGCAAGCTTTACGAATGGGTCGAAGCCAGCATCTGACTCTTTCGTCGCATTTTCTACCGAGCCCCGCCGAAACGCGGGGCTCATTGCGTTCGTGGGCCTCGTTGATCAGTTCCGATCAACGAGATTTAGTGTGAGGGGGGGATATGGCTGTATTCAGTGATCTTGATCGTAAGCGGATGTTTGATTTTCTTTATCAGTCATTTGACGTCAAAAATGCAGGCGATGTGGAAGCATTCGCCGTAAACTTTCTTCATAGTAGCCGTATCTGGGATTTACTTGCAGAGAACTTTCCATCTGCATCGGCGTCTGTTGTGAAGGTAGTGATGATGGAGGCATATGCAGAATGGGGGAAAGTGCGGCCGCCAATTACAAGTCATTAACCGTCTATTGTTGATAATATCAAATTATCGTGATGGATTATTACATTAGTCACAATTGTTATGGGGCGAATATTAACTTGCAGCGTGAAATCGTCCTGGTATACCATCGGCTAGGTGGAGCCCTGGGCCTTGGTGGGGGGGGGCGTGAAGCAATACATTTCCAAGAGGTGATCTTATGGACGCTGCGACGTTGGAGATGGTGTTGACCGCTTATGACGAAACCGTTCAGGATGCCCTGGCGGGAGGGCATTCGGATGATGTGGCCCATACCGAGGGATTGACGGCGGCGGCAATGTTACTGGCGGCCGTGACGGGAGTCGAGGATGCGGCGGCCCGGTCGGAAGTCGAACGGATCAACCCAAAGGCCAAGCTCGCAGCTTGATGGATTGATGATGCCGGAAGTCGGGACACACGAGATGATCGAGACCTTGAATCAGGAGCGTAAGCGCCTGGATATTCAATTGGACGAAGCCCTTCATACTTTCGCTGAATACGAAGAGGGTATGAATGTCCGGTGGCAGACCGCCGATCCTGCTGGCCGCCAGGATTTAATGATGGAACGCTCTCGGGTTGAGGAAGAACTCGGCATCGTTACCATTGTTTTGCGATTAGATGAAATTCGCGAGGAATTAGAGGCGGTAAAATCAGCCTGATCGCTTGAGTCTTGTCAGCGTTCCGTGAACTTTAGGAATGCTTGATATTAAGCTGGTAATTTGACAATGTTTGCCCCTGGGTTGGGGAGCCATTGCGGATGCCTATACTAAAAAGATATGGATCTATTCGCCTGGCTGTCATGGCCTGGGCTTGCGTTATGGGGCTTGCCACCTGGGGTGGGGGCGGTGTCTGGCTGTGGCGCGACTATCATCAAACAATTCAATCTGCCGAAGGTGAATTAAGCCGGATCAGCTTGGCTGCCGCTGAACATGCCAGACGGCTGGTGTCGTTGACCGATGTGTTGTTCGATTCCTTGGAGCGGGCCATACCTCTGGGCGGTAACATTGATGATCTTGCTGTTCATTCTGGTGTGGGCGAACAGGTAAGGCGTTTACTGAGCCAAGCGGACAGCATTCTTGACGTGGTGTTGGTGGGGCATACAGGGCAAATGCTTCTTTTGCCCCAGGCCCCCGTTCGCAAGGTTCTGATGGAGGCTGACCGGGCATATGCCGGTGATGCGCGGATGGGTGGAGTTTCCATCACCGCGCCGATCATGGATCGAAGCTCCGGCCAGTGGATCATTCCCATTTCTCGCCGTATATCCGATCCGGCCAAGCCGGTTGCCATTATCCATGCCGGGATTCATCTCTCGGCCCTGGAGGACGTTTATGGGGGGCTGCACCGTGGCCGGGGTGGGGCAATTGGATTGTTTCGGGCGGATGGCGCTCTGCTGGCTCGGGCGCCCCACATAGAAGAAGCGCTGGGAACGTCGATCGGTGATGGATATGTGTTCAAGACGCGGATCACCCAGGCTTCAGAAGGCGGCTATATAACGGTTTCCAGGCTGGACGGGGTAGAGCGGCTAGGCTATTTCCGTACCGTGGAGCCGCAGGGGCTCGTGGTTCTGGTGTCGCAGTCCATGTCGGAGGTCCTCGCGCCGTGGCGGCGGCAATTGGTCTTGGTGGGCGGCGCGGTCGCCATCATCACACTGATGACCGTAGTCGGAGCCCTGTTGTTAAGTCACCATCTCGATACATTGGAAAGCGCGGCGGTAAGTCTGGACCGTCGTGTTAAGGAACGGACATCCGAACTTCAAAATCTGATGGAGGCTCGGTCCCGATTTCTGACCTCTATTTCCCATGAATTGCGGACACCGCTCAACGCTGTCATCGGTTTTTCCGATGCCTTGATGGCTGGGGTGTTTGGACCGGTCCCCGTTCGGCAGGAAGACTATCTTCGGGATATCAATCGTTCTGGGCACCATCTTTTGGCTTTGGTCAACGACCTGCTGGACAGCGCCGCCGTGGATGCGGGAAAGCTGCATTTGGATGAATCGGACTTCGATCTTGATGGCGTGGTGAATGAGGCCATGTCCATGGTGAGGCAACGAGCCGTCGCCATGGAGGTTGATTTGAGCGCTACGGTTGAACCTTCTTCTTTACGATTGCGGGCGGATCGTCGTCGATTGGTTCAGGCATTGCTCAATCTATGCTCCAATGCGGTGAAGTATAATCGTGCGGGTGGGAAGGTTGAAGTCAGGGCGCGGCTGAAGCAAAATGGGGAATGTATCATTGCCGTGATTGATAACGGCATTGGCATGAATGCCGAAGACATGGCGCTTGCCATGACTCCGTTCGGTCGCGCTTCCGATCCATCCATCCGCGCCATTGAAGGGACCGGACTTGGCTTGCCGCTGACGGTCAATATTATAGAGCTTCACGGAGGCTCTTTGATGATGGACAGCGCGCCGGGCTTTGGTACAACAATGGGGATTGTTCTTCCCGCAAGTCGAGTTGTCCCCGTGGTCAGTCTGACGCCTCTGTCATTGGCTTTGGCATGACGGCCTTTGGATGGGGGAAGCGTGATACAGTGCTTCAATGTCTTATGAGCGATCTGCCGCATGATTATCGAGACGCAACCACCGGAATCAGCCTTCTCCAGGGCTGTTTATAAGGAAATCCGGCCAGCGATTCCTCGGGCACAATGGCCGGTCGAGCCCCTGCGCGCCACGTTTGTCGTCGCCCCGGATGGGTTGTCCATGCATGCCACCTTCGAAGGTCTGCCGCCAGCATCATGCGTCATTGCCGCTCAGGTGGTGGCTCGCGCCAAGGTTGATCTTGTTCTGGCTTCTCCGGTCGCCTATCTGGCGGCGGCGGTGGTGCGAATCAGGCGGTGGCGCGATACTTTCTTATATGCGTTGTTGCCGGTCTTGTTCGCTATTCCACTTCTTGCCGCACTTGGCAACACCGCCATGCGGCTCAGCATGGTGGTGAGTGTTATCACTGTGTTGGCGCTTATTGCGACGAATGGCAGCTTGCTTCAGGCTCGCTCCAAGTTGAGCGCGGCGCGGTTCGTGGCTTTGATTCCCACTCCGGGGCATCGGATAAAAGTTCCTGCCGGAACACCGCTCCACCCACAAAAATAGCGGGTTATGCTTTGTCTCGCTGATCGGTTCCGATCACCGAGACTTGGTATTATACCAACGGCTCTAATAATTAACCCCTCCGGGGCTCTCGCCCCCATTTCTCAGTACAAGGTGGCCCGAGTTGGAGGTGAACCTCCAAACCTCCCTTTGTTTTATTTATAGAAAACGAAGGGGTCCGGGGAATCACCCCGGATGGGTTCGGGCGATAGCCCGA
>JAYTWE010000366.1:0-8030 GCA_043744055.1 Magnetospirillum sp. | reverse complement strand
ATCAGCTTGGCGCGGCGGAACTCGTCCTCGGCCAGGCGGAACAGGAATTGAGCGCGACTGGTGCTTTCGGTGATGGGGATACAAAATTCAGCGGTCAGGCGCGCAATCAGCATCTGGTCGAAGAACGGAGGAAAAGCGCTTTCGTCGGGGCGAAAGACATAGGTCAGAACCACGTCGTCGGAATTGCACAACAGGCGATTTTGCGAAATGCGGTAGGTCAGTCCCTGGCCTCGACCGCTGGGACCAGCCGACAGGACCCGCAGGAAATCGGCGGGAAGCTGATAGGCATAGCCGTAATCAGCCAAAGGCTCTCCCGCCAGCTGGGGAAGAGTGGTCTGGGCGGTGGCGAAGCTCCACGGATGGGACGACAACACCGCGTCGCGGAGGCAGGGATAAAGATTGGCGGCGACTTCCGCCTCGGCGGTGCCTTCATCGAAACTGGCGATGGTGGCGGCCCCGATGCGCAGCAGCGAGCGCGAGCATAGGGCAATGGCGGATAAAGCCATGGCGGTTCTCCTGGTGATGAGAGGGAGCGAAGCGATAAGTCGATAAATATCTTTATCCAATCCCCGCCCCCGCTGCGGCAACGGGGGCGCGCGGGGGCGGGGCGGCGGCCAGCGCGGAAGGGCCAGGTGAGAGGGAGCACCTCGTCCAAGCGCCGGGGCCGAAGGGAAAGGGAGAAATAAAAAGGGATGGAGCGATGAACTCCCTCTCCCTCGTCACCCCCGCGAAGGCGGGGGTCCATGCCGCAGTAAGGCACTGCCGGAGCCATAACACATGGCGGCGCGGAGACATGGATTCCCGCTTTCGCGGGAATGACGAAGGAGGGAAGGCGGCTGTTAACGGCTGTCGGCGCTGCCAATCTGGGTCATGTCGTTGATGTCGACCACGCCACCGGAATTGGTGGAGACCAGGAACAGGCCGCCTTTCAGGGTGGCTGCGGTATCCACATTGGCGACGATGATGTCGCCAACCCGCAGCATGGTGGAGGCTGCGTTGAAATAGCCGCTGGTATCCACGGCGGTGGCGGCATCGGCGGTGGTGTAGTGCCACAGCGTAAAGCCGTTGGCATAGGCGAGGACGCTCAGGTCCTTGGACTGATAAGCCATGGAATGCTCCTTAGGATTCGAGACAGCGCAGCGACACGACGCCAGCGGCGTCGATCAAGGCGCTGCCCTGGGACATGAAGTTGTTGACGAACCAGGCGGCGCGATCGCCCTGATAGGTGATCTCGGACTTGACCTCGGCACCGCAGGCATGGCCGATGGCGGTCTTGTGGTACCAATAGCAGTAGCGGACCGAGCTGCTCTTGGTCAGGCCGGAATGGGGCATCCACAAGGTGCCCAGCCACTTCTTGGCCTGGGTTCCCTTCCACGGCAGCTCGTCCGGGCCGACATAATCGGCATGGGCGAACTCGGTGATGTTCATCAGGTCGGACCACTGCTTCCAGCCGACCACCGCATAGCGCTCGCCATCATCGGGAACGTCGGAATTGCCCAGCATTTCAAACGCCTCCAACACCTTGGCCTTGGTCAGGGCGGTGGTGCCGTCCAAGGCGTAATTGATGGATTTGTCCAGCTCGGCGATAATCAGTTCATCGGTCTTGCGACCCAGGGCATAAGCCCCGGCATTGGTGAGAACGGCGCGTTCATTGTGCTCGATCTTGAGGTCGTCCAGCTTGTCCAGCCAGTCACCGGCGTAATAGTCGTACAACTGGCATTCCACCGTGTTGTGATCGACATTCATCACCGGGACCTTGCCATGGCGGGATTTGGTGCTGGCGGAACCCTTGCCGACTTTCTGGAAGACGGCGATGGCGCCCTTGACATCGTTGCGGGCGCGAACGGTGTTGCGCAGCTTGGTGCCCATGCGTTGGTAAGCGGCATGGACCTCGTGACCATACTGCTTCGAATAGGCGTTGATGACGCTCGTGGACATGTTTTGTTCCTTTGAGAATTGAGAGATTCGGTGAAGAGGCCGCGCCGATTCGGTTATGGCTGATCGTTGGCCGGGTCGATCAACCGCCGGATCGCGCAGGCATGCCCAAAGGGCCTGCTTTGAAGGCAGGTTGTCCGGTAGGCGCAGCTGTGGTGTTGATGTGGGTATTAAATCCTATAAAAGGACTTATGTCAAGACAAATCGCACGTAATATTCTGCCGCGGCTCCACCGACAGCAACTCATGCCAAAGAGATTGCTGGTGGAAAATTAACCCCTGGTTGGTTCCTGGAAAATGCCCCTTACAAAGGCAAGGATTTTCTCTGTCGGAAGCCGTTTAAATCGTTATTATCCAACTGATTCCAGTATCACTTCCAGATTTTGGGGAGATGTCCCGTCCATGAACCAGGTGTCGATTCCGGCGCGCCCGCAGACATTGCGCACCGACCGTATCGAAGCGCGGGCCAATGGATTGCTCAGTGATTGCCGTCGCGCCTTTCATGCGTTCGGTGACTTGGATGAGCTGGCTGAAAACCTGCGGATTCTTTCCCTGAATGCCGAATTGGCGGCGGGGCGTGCTGGCGAACAAGGGCGCGCTGTCCGGGCGCTGACGCAATACACCCGTGAATTGGTGAACCGTCTGGCCCAGATTCAAGGCGAGATGAATGCATTGCGCGGTCGGACGTTTGCCTTGTCCTCGACCATTTTGCGCGGCCTCAGCCAGATGTCGCTGTTCGAACGAGCCTGTGATCTGATCGCCGCAGGGCAACATGAGACCCGTTTCACCTCTGTTGCCGACCGTGCGTTCAACGAAATCGTGCGGATGCTGGTTGATACCTTGGACGGTATGGCCGATTGCGTTAACGAGCTGTCTCGCCGCACCCATGGGGTGGAAGAGGTGGTGAGCCAGTCGGATTCCATCGCCACCAACATCGCCATCGAGGCCGCTGCCGCCGGGGCGCACGAAAAGGAGTTCCGCACGGTGTCGGATACGATGCGGCACTATGTGGACGATTTACGCAAGATGATCGACGAGGCTTCGGATGCGGTTCGCCGCGCCTCGGAAAAGGGCGAGACGCTGCGTCGGCTCGGCCAAGATAGCCTCGACCATATGGACGACAATTGATAGCGAGCGCCCCATGAAGTGCGTCACCCTGTTTCGTCAAGACGATCATTGCTGGCAGGCTTTCGGCCAAGACCCGGACAAGCCCGCCAATGTCATTGATACCAATCAGTACATGATCCGCTCCGGCGGCTCGGCCATTTTGCTGGACCCAGGTGGGATGGAAGTATTCCCCGCCATGCTTTCGGCGCTGAGTCGGGAAATCTCGGTGGATGAGATCAAGGTGCTGTTCTTGTCTCATCAAGACCCGGATATCGGCTCATCATTGCCGTTGTGGCGGCGGGTCTGTCGGCCGGATGTAAAGATTTATCTGTCTTGGCTGTGGGCCAGCTTTACCGCCCATTTCGACCGCGACGCTGTCTTCACCACCATTCCCGATGAAGGGATGGAAATTTCCCTATCCCATGATGTGAAATTGCGCTTTGTTCCCGCGCATTATTTACACTCATCGGGGAACTTCAACGTCTACGACCCGAAGGCCAAGATATTGTTCTCGGGCGATATGGGCGCAGCGCTGGTTCCGCCGGACAAGGGAAACGGAACCATGTTTGTGACCGATTTCGCGGACCACATCCAATATATGGAAGGGTTCCATCGGCGTTGGCTGGGTTCGGCTCATGCCCGTGACGCCTGGGTGGCCCAGGTGTCAAAGCTCGACATTCAGATGATGGCGCCTCAGCATGGCCTGATTTTCAAGGGTGCCGACGTGAAGCGCTTTATCGACTGGATCGCCGGTCTGGAGATCGGAACCGGTGTCAGCGCCATGAACCGTTAGAGCATGTTTCAAGAGATCGGGGGTGATCCACTTCGGGTGGATCACCCCTTTTTCATGTCTCAGCCTTCGCCGTAAAGACGGCTGAAACCGGCGGTAACCTTGGCGATGAAGGCGGGGTCTCGATTCTTCCAGTACCGGGGGTCTTGGACCATGGCTTTCAGGCTCGCTTCGTTCGGGGTTTCGTCCTGGGGGCCGGAAGCACTGCCCAGACTGGGTTCACCCGATGCCATCAAGCGATGCAGCGCCTTGATCCCCTCGGGAGAGGACGCCAAGGCTCCATAAGCATCGGCGGGCAGGTTCTTCTTGCCCCAGGCGGCCAGTTGGGGCGCGATGTGCCGCCAGCGGGTTTCACCGCCGAAATGTTGTCGCAGCTGGTCCAGCTGCGCCGCCTGATCGCCCTGGCCCGCCAACTCTTCCAACATGGGCAACAAGCAGTCATGGGCCAGGTCATAGACCAATTGGGCCTGGGTCTGGTTGAATCCGGCGTCGTGTAGGCGCTGATTGACCACTGGGCTGCTGACCAGTTTGGGGTGGCGATGGGCGATCTGGTAGCCGTCGGCGGCTTCGGGAACATCCGGCGCTTTATTGGGGCCGGAGCTGCGCCGTTCCAGGTCACGGTAAGCGCGCAGCAAAGCATCGACGCGGATTTCATTCTTGGTGGGGTCCCAGAATTTTTCGGGCACGGTCGGGGGACGCTGAGTGATCGCCGGGCTCTGGCCCAGATCGGTTCCGGTATCGAGGGAATCTTCGTAATGCATGGTCTTCTCCTAAGGGATGTGGTGGTTTTGGGTCATGCTCCGATCCGGCCGCGGGCGGCCAGGGCGTGAAGGTGGAGCACCAGATGGCGCTGGCCTTCCAGGTGGCGTAGCGCAAAGTCGCTGCATTCGGGGCCAAGGCAGCGTTGAACCGTCATCTCGCGGAGATGGGTCAACACCGCTTCGCCGTCACTGGTCGCGAAGAGTCGGGCCGCTTGCCGGGCCAGACGAAGGTCTGACTCGTCATCAGGGGTGGGGGTGGGAGGATCGAACCAGGTCCAGCCTGAGTCGGCCCGGCTCATGATTGTTTTCCTTGTTCCGGTCGCATGACTTCGGCGGGAATATTGAAGCTGCGGCCTAGCCAACGGGCGGCGGCGGCGGTATCAATGGCTTCGATCGCCTGAGGTCCCAGCTGGTTCAAGGAGGCCATCCAAGTCAGCATATTGCGGGCGTCGCGTTGAGCTTGGTTCTGCGCCAGGGGGGAGCGGTATTGCAGGTCCACCGCGCGGCCATCCACCACCAGATCGGGGATTTCTCCTCGCCGGCGAAGGATGTGCACGGCTCGCATGATGAGCGGCGTGAGCAATTCACTCTGGAGCCGGCCATAGGTGGCTCCCAGCAGCCGCGCCATCTGGGATGACCGTTCCAGAACTTCGGTCGCCGTCATTTTGGGGGTATCGACCTGCCCCAAACGATCGGCCATCAGAGCATGGCGAATGCGGTTGCGGAGATCTTCCAAGACCAGTTGCGACGTGTCGAAACGTCCGGGGGCGCTTAATGGCTGAAGCCCCGCCGATCCGACCGCCTTGGGAATGATGGTCCCCGGCACCAGCTTGATATTGGCTGGGTTGAGAACGCCGTCGTCATCGGCTTGCCAGATGCCGGTGACGGCGATGGTGGCGTTCTTCAACACCAGTTCCACCACTTTGTTGGCGGTCTTGATGTCGGGCAGGGCCTTCATGACCGGGGAGCGGCCATAGACTTCACCCGGAGCTTTCAGCCAGCGGAAATTGATGAAGGGCGACATCTCGAACCGGCCCGAGGCCAGAATGGAATTCTCATCCTCGTTCTCCAATATGGCAGCGTAGGAATAGCCGTGGGCAACCGGAGCAACCGACTCGATCACGCTCAGGCGTAAATCCGGGTCGGCGGCGGCAACTTTCACCAGATGTTCCGGCGGTCTGGCGGCGGGAAAGCGGTTGCGAAGGGCCGCCCAGGTCAGTTCACTGCGTCGGAAGGTGACGTCGGGGCGACCCTCGGGGCCTTCTTCCAGCACGACCTGGCCCAGGGGGATCGCGGTGAAGCGAAAAGCGGAAGGGTCTCCGGGCGGCGCTTCCTCGAATAACAGCGAGGCCGTTCCAGCGGTGACCACATCCAGATAACATTGATGCATTTCCACCGCAAAATTAGAGCGGTCAAAGTGGGATTGCAGCACTGCGCCGATTCGTTCCAGGGCGGGGGCCGCCTGATCGCGTTCAGCTTGGGGGAGGCCCTCGGCGGCGGTCAGGCCGAACCATTGCGCCCAAGGCGGCGTCAGTTCGGATAAAAGGCTGGCGGCCAGTTGATCCACCGCATCGGGAGCGGTGCCATCGAACAGGCGATCGGCCTTTTTTTCGCCAGCCGAGGTCTGGTGAAGAACGGAATCGCGTAAGGGCAGGGCAAAATCATAGCATTCCTGCCAATGGGATTCCCAGGCGCCCCGGCGTTCCTTGGCCCGGCGATATCGTTTCAGCAAGACCGACGGATCATCATCTTCGGGACCCAAAGGCTGCTCACCACGGGCAGCCTTGTCCTCGTCGCGGGGGGAAAGGGAAGTCATGGTCAATCTCCCAGCAGGGATTTTCCGGGAGAGCTTTTGGGCTGCAAAACTCCGGATTCGGATGTGGCGATGGTCCCATAGAGGCCGCGACGATTGCGTTCGATGGCGTCTAAACGCTGCTGGGTCGCTTCTGCATTGGGATCGGTCGTGGCAACCGGCACGGCCACGGGCTGCGGGGCCGGGGGGTCGGGGTTAAAAAATCCACCCATGGGGCTCTCCTGAACGGTGGGTTATTGATCTCTTTTTGTTCTCATCGCAACCCAGAAAAAACCGCGGATGAGGCGGCAGAATGTGGGCGCGGCTGTGGTGTTGATGGGGGGAGGTTAGGTGATTTGCCCTGGGCATGTCAAGGAATAATTACCTCTATTTACTAAAAATCGGTACAATTGCCAGGGAGTAAGGATAATTCCGCTGTTTATTCCTATTACTCGCTTGACCTCCTCGACGCAGCTATAGGGCCTCCAGCCTAGGATTTTCCGCGCGGGGCTCGCTGGCTTTGTTTCAATCACAATCAACCCTTGGTCGCAGTACCATCGAGCCAGATCGAATCCTGTCGTTACCGGTAAGACGGTGATGTCAGTGTGATGGGCCATGGGATTGATGCAGATCCAGCCACCCTTCGAGCCGAGGACGACGAAGCAATGGCGAAAGCCCGGACGCAAAAGCCGTAACCAGGCCAGGTCGGCTTTTCCAGAAAATACCACCAGTGCTTTTTCCCATTGAGAGACGGCTTGTGCCGGCGTGTTCACGAGACAATCCCCTTGTGACGCAGCGGAGTGGTGAGCCGATCAAGGGCTTCATCCCACAAGACAGCTTCACCGCGGCCATGGCCGTCATGGGGATTCGGCGGTGTCAGCATGCTGCCGAAACGGCTTAGGATGCTGAGATGGGAGCGGCGTAAGATTTTGGCGCGATACAGTCGCTGAACCTCTCGGACGATATCGTCGGGATCACAGGGGCGGGCGACATCACCCAGGCCAGCGGTGAATCGAACGCCTTCATTGCGGGCGATCTGGCAGCGGGCATACCATAGCCATGCCTCCTCTGCGGTTGTAAACATCGTGGCGTCACGCAAAGGTGTCGACGAGGCGGTGAATCTTTGGCGTCCCATATCTGCCCTCCGTAATCAGGAACAAAGTATGTACATTTTTGGGGCAGTGAGGATTTTTTGTCAAGAGCTAAGGTATATCTTCCTGCTGTTATGCATCGTGATTTGCGAGACGATTGTTCCATGCTGAAGCACGCCGACATTTGGGCCGCCATAGATGCGCTCGCCCGAGACAACGGGCTGACGGCCTCGGCTCTTGCCCGCAGGGCTGGCCTTGACCCCACCACGTTCAATAAGAGCAAGCGCATCACCCGCGAGGGCAAGGCGCGGTGGCCGTCCACGGAAAGCGTGGCAAAGGTTTTAGAAGCGACTGGCGCGTCCATGAGCGGGTTTGTCGGCTATATCGAGGGCTCCGTCGTGGGGCGGCCGGTGGCGACTATTCCGTTGATCGGCTTTGCTCAGGCGGGTGACCGGGGATTTTTCGACGATGCGGGCTATCCCGCCGGTGCTGGTTGGGATGAAATCCCTTTTCCTGAAATCGGCGACCCCAATGCTTATGCACTGGAAGTCAGTG
>JAYTWE010000365.1:0-1734 GCA_043744055.1 Magnetospirillum sp. | reverse complement strand
TCTATACCCAGCGCAATCAGTACAAGGTGGTGCTGGAGGTCGAGCCCCAGTTCCAGGAAGACCCGGCCTCGCTGCATCTCCTTTGGGTCAGGACGGCGGATGGGCGACAAGTGCCGCTGGATTCTCTGGCCCGGTTCGAGCCGACCACGGCGCCGGTGACGGTGGCTCATCAAGGCCAATTCCCGGCGGCGACTTTGACGTTCAATCTGGCTCCCGGCACTCCCTTGGGCGAGGCGACCGAGCGGTTGGCAGTCTCGGCCCGCTCTATCGGTCTGCCCGCCGGTGTTCATTATGAACTTGCCGGGAATGCCAAGGTCTTCGCCGAATCTTTGGGTGGCCAGCCGATCCTGATCGGGGCCGCCTTGCTGACCATCTACATCGTGCTCGGCGTGCTTTATGAAAGCACTTTGCATCCGCTGACCATTATCTCGACCTTGCCTTCGGCTGGTATCGGAGCCCTGTTGGCCCTGATGGCGACGGGGACCGAGCTGACCCTGATCAGCATCATCGGGGTGTTCCTTCTGATGGGGATCGTCAAGAAGAACGGGATTTTGATGGTGGATTTCGCCATCGAAGCGGAACGGCGGGGCGCGACCCCCGATGACGCCATCCGCGAAGCGTGCCGCATCCGCTTTCGCCCTATCACCATGACCACCCTGACGGCCTTGCTGGGAGCGGTGCCATTGGCTCTGGCCTCGGGGCCGGGCGGGGCGCTTCGCCAGCCGCTGGGCATCGCCATTGTCGGGGGATTGTTGCTCTCCCAGTTGTTGACCCTGTACACCACACCCGTGGTCTATCTCTCGCTCGCCCGCTTTTCCCGCTGGCGCAAGGGATTGAAGGCCCAGGAGATTTGACGTGAAGAAGACGGCTGTATCCGCTTTCGTCCTGCTGCTGACCGCTTGCTCGGTGGGTGATCCCTATGTCCGGCCGGAAACCAAGCCGCCGGTGGCCTGGAAGAATGCCGCGCCGCCGGTGGCCAAGGCGGAGTGGCCTTCGGCCGAGTGGTGGCGTCGGTTCGGCTCGCCCCGGCTGGATGGTCTGATGGGCCAGGCCAGCCAAGGCAATTTCGACATCGCCGTCGCCATGGCCAAGGTGCGTCAGGCCGATGCCCAGGTCGCCATCATGGGAGCGCCGCTGCTGCCGTCTCTGTCGGCCAGTTCCGGGGCGTCGCGGGCGCGGGCCTCCATGTCCAACAGCAGCAGCTCCTCGACCAAGGTGTTGAAGGCCACCCACAGCACTTCGACCAATTTTTTGTTGAATGCCAGTTATGAGATCGACTTCTGGGGCAAGAACGCTGCTGCCCTGGATGCCGCCGAGGCAGCGGCGCAGGCCAGCCGGTTCGACCAGCAGACCGTGATGCTGACCGCGCAGTCTTCGGTCGCCACCACCTATTTCGATATTTTGGGCTTGCAGGAGCGTCTGCGGGTGGCGCGCCAGAACATCGCCAATTCGGAAAGCGTGCTCCGGGTCTATCAGGATCGTCTGGCCGCCGGGACCGCTACGTCGCTGGATGTGGCGCAGCAGGAAAGCGTTGTCGCCGCTCAACGCGCCACCATCGCGCCATTGGAACAGCAGATGCGTCAGGACTTTAACGCACTGGCGATTTTGACCGGCCGTCTACCGGACGAATTGAGTCTGATCCCCGAGAGTCTGGAAGCGTTATCGGTCCCTGCGGTCACTCCCGGTCTGCCCTCGGGCCTACTGGGGCGGCGCCCCGATGTCTTGTCGGCCGAG
>JAYTWE010000364.1:0-1544 GCA_043744055.1 Magnetospirillum sp. | reverse complement strand
CACTATCTGGACGAACGTGATCCCGAGACGGAGCGGCGCATCGGCGTCTATCTCCGCGACATTCAAGAAGAGCACGGCGGCTGGCCGCTCTTCCACGGTGGCGATCTGAATATCAGCGCCTCGGTGAAGGCCTATTACGCCTTGAAGGCCATCGGCGACGACATTGATGCGCCCCATATGAAGAAGGCCCGTGAGGCCATCTTGGCTCATGGCGGCGCGGCCACCTCCAATGTCTTTACCCGGACCATGCTGGCGTTGTTTGGGCAGATTCCGTGGAAGGGCGTGCCCATCATGCCCGTGGAAATCATGCTGCTGCCCAAGTGGTTTCCCTTCCACCTGGATCGGGTCAGCTATTGGTCGCGCACGGTTATTGTGCCCCTGGTGGTGCTCATGAGCTTGCGGCCCAAGGCCCGCAATCCGCTCAACATCAATATCCCCGAGCTGTTCGTCATTCCGCCGCAACAGGTCACCAACTGGTATCTGGACGAGGTTCGCTCCAAATGGGCCTATGTGTTCCGGGCGCTGGACCGGGTTCTACACAAGGTATTCCCCCTTTTCCCCAATGGACTGCGCCGAAAAGCCATTGATAAGGCCGTGGCCTTCGTGGATGAACGCTTGAACGGTGAGGATGGGTTGGGGGCTATTTTCCCCGCCATGGTCAAGTCCGTCTTGATGTACGACATCTTGGGCGTCCCCAAGGACGATCCCCGCGTGGTCATCGCCAAGCAGTCCATCCGCAATTTGATCGTGGACGAGGGCGATCGGGTCTGGGTTCAGCCCTGCCTGTCTCCCATCTGGGATACCGCCCTGGCCACCCATGCCATGCTGGAAGTGGGGGGAGCCGAGGCCGATGAATCGGCGCGCAAAGCCTGTGACTGGATGGCCGAGCGCCAGATCACCGACGTGGTCGGCGATTGGGCGGCGCAACGCCCTGGACTGGAGCCCGGCGGCTGGGCCTTCCAATACGCCAATCCTCACTACCCCGATGTGGACGATACCGCCGTGGTCATGGCCGCCATGGACCGGTTGGACCCCAAGAAGTACGAGGAAGCCATCCGCAAGGGCGCGGTCTGGATACGCGGCATGCAGTGCAAGGATGGCGGCTGGGGCGCGTTTGATGCCGAGAACACCGCTTATTATCTGAATCATATTCCCTTTGCCGATCATGGGGCCTTGCTGGACCCGCCCACCGCCGATGTTTCGGCCCGCTGTGTCTCGGTGCTGTCGGTGCTGGGGAAGCGTCATTCCGACGTCACCGCCCATCACGGTGTGGATTATCTGCTGCGCGAGCAGGAGAAAGACGGGTCGTGGTTCGGCCGCTGGGGCACCAATTACATCTATGGCACCTGGTCCAGCCTTGCCGCGCTGAACGCCGCCGGTCTGGCCCATGACCACCCCGCCATGCGCAAGGCGGTCACGTGGCTGGAAGGCAAGCAGCGTGAGGACGGCGGTTGGGGTGAGGATGGGCGCTCCTACTGGACCGACGAGCCGCGTGGCGAGGCCAAGGTCTCGACGCCGTCGCAGACCGCCTGGGCCGTGCTCGG
>JAYTWE010000363.1:0-6911 GCA_043744055.1 Magnetospirillum sp. | reverse complement strand
GCACCAGGCAATCAGCTTCGAGCCCAGCCCCATGGCGGCAACGGCGCGAATACCGGCTTGCTCCTCATCACCCATAGCGGGGATACCGACCTCGATTTCCGGTACGCCCGCCTGGGCCAACGCCTGCGCTATGGCAAGCTTCTCGTCGAGGCTGAAAGCAACCCCGGCGGTCTGCTCGCCGTCGCGCAGCGTGGTATCGTTGATGACGATGGGCGCGGCCATGGCCTCGCTCCCCCGTCTCAGCCGCAGCTCTTGACGGAGCAGGAACAGCCTCCGGTCGCGGCCGGTGGCGGAGTATTGGGATTATCGAACACAAAGCCCGACCCCATGGAGGAGTTGTCCACATAATCCATGGTCGCCCCCACCAACCACAGGGCCGATGACGGGTCGATGAAGACCTTGATATCAGAGAATTCAAGAATTTGATCGTCCTCGGCGGCGGCCTCTTCCAAACCCATATTGTAGGAAAAACCGGAACAGCCCTTCTGAACCATGATGCGAAGACCTTGATACTCGCCTCGGCAAACATCGCGGATCGTATCGACGGCCTTATCGGTGAGGGTCATCATGACAGTGTCCTCCTTGGTTAGCCGAAATCCATATCAGGAACTAAGCAAGCAGGATGCCAGTTTGCATCTCATTGATTTGCATTGGTTTTAGCTCTGACGACTTACGGCGAAACCGAACAATGTCGGCTTTGCGACAGGGGAATACGGGGCAACAAAGAAGCCCCCTCCTCCGCTCCGAAGCAAATGGCGGCATCGGCGCAGACTTCGCAATTGGGCGACTTGCAGATAACCACGCCTTCCCGTTGGCACAGTTCGCGATAGAAGAACTTCTTCCACTTCATATCGCCGCTGTTCAATTCGGCCAAGCCGACGAAATGACGCCGCATCAGGCCGGATAGATCGACACGGCCGGTCAGCCCCAGATCCTGCCACAGATGATTCGCGCCCAAGGAGCGACGGGCGATAATATGAGCCAGCCACTCTTCTTCCACCAAGTCACGGCTGCGGTATTCCAGCAACAAAGCACGCAGATCGGGCTCTTCGAGAGAAAGAGCGCCATCACCCTCCTCTCCGGTCAACGCGGTCAGCAAACCGGGAGCCTGGGGAAAGTACCGCCCCACCAGCGCCGCCAGATTGAAGGCCGACAAGCCAAGACCGATGGTCAGGGCTTCCCCCACCCCATCAGCCATGGCAATGGAGATGGCACATGCGAAAAGATGACGATCAAACGGATCACCACAATCGGACCCGGCCATCAGTCGGGAATAGATGTCCAATGCCATCACAAATCCTCCTGAGCCATCGGAGCGCGGGCGTCCCCGCCCGCAGGACGAAAAGCGGGCAGGATGCCCGTGCTCCACATATCATCACGCCGGAAGCGGCTCGTGATTTTGAGCTTTGGTGCCACAGACCGCGTTGCACGACCCGCAGCCGATACAATTACCGGCCTTGTCCATGGTCATGACCTTGCGCACGATCTCCTCGCTGTCATCGAAGGGATCGCACTGCTCGCCATCCTCGTTAATGCCCATCAGCTTCATGACCGCCTGGGTGCAGACCTTGAAGCAACGGCCGCAGCCGATGCAAAGCTCGTCGCTGATGGCGGTCAGATAATTGGGAATCCAGGTGGAACCGTCACGGGTGACAAACTGGCGAAACGACATGGGAACTCTCCCTCTTGCGGGTGTTGATTCAGGCGGCAGCCACTTCGGGATATTGGGCGATCACAGCGGCGGCCTCTTCGATGATCTTGGTGGCCTTGGACGACATGACTTCAACGCTGTCGAACCCAAAGCGATGTAGATCGCGCAGATAGGAATTGACCACCACCAGCTTGCCGCAGGTCAGCAGCATGCGACCCCAGCCCTCGTGATGGATCTTCATGATGGGCGAGGCGGCGCAGCCGGTAACCGTCTCGATAGCGAAGGCGATGGCGTTGTAATACAGCTCGACCCGCCACAAAATGTCGGGATCGGGATCGCCCATCATGGGAATCTCGCGGCGCTGTTCCTTGGTGACGATGAAGGGAGAAAGCAGCTCCTCGTCGGACATGGTCTCCCAAGCACCGCTGCCGTCTTGAGCGCGGATCAGGGTCAGCAGGGATTTGATGAACGGGTCGACAGTGGCGATGGCGGTCATGATGGCCGTACTCCTCGATTAATTTCACATTTGCACCCTCAGGCGCCGGGCGGGCCACCTCCGTGGCCCTTGGCTTCCGCGCCACAAGCGCGCCGGGCCTTGCCCGCAACTCCTCGCTCTGCTCGTCGGGTCAATCTTCGTCGATAAAACGTTCGTCGCCGGAATCGGCGTCGCGCATGGCTTTGCGCAGCCAGGGCGGCGGGTTGCCCTTCAGCATGGTGCGAACCCGCTCGATGACGTCTGAAATAGCCTCGTCAGCGGGCAGCTTGATGGGGTGGACCTTGGCGCGAACCACACGAGCCGCCGCCGGGCCGCCGATGGCGCGGCAAAACAGCAGCGATGATCCCTCCAAAGCTCCGATCTTGGCCGAGAGACGATCTTCACCATCTTCCTTGTGATTGCCATCCTCGGCCGACACACTGTCGAACTGAACAGCTTCCAAGAAGGTGTGACCATCCGGGCCGATATCGTAGAACATGAAGGTCTTAGCGCTGGCGAAATGGGCATCGACACGCTGACGATCCTGGGTGGCAACGGCGATTCTCATGTGACCTCCTTTAGTTTGCGGCGGGTGGCCGCTGTCATTCTCAGCCGGATCAACCAGCCGCAGCCGCCTTGTGCTCATGGTTGTGCTCCGCATGGGCATGACCCGGCCGCTCCATCAAAATATTGCCGAGTTGAGTGATGAGATCCCTGGTGCCGCGATAACCGGCACAGACCAGATGGGCCGCTCCCAGCCGGTCAAAGACCGGAAAACCGGCCCGAAACAGTGGGATTCCATGACGAGTGGAGACCTGGCGGGCATTGGAATTGGCGATAATCAAATCGCAGCCTCCCGCCTCCAGAATCTGATCTTCCATATCCTCGAAATCACCGATGATCACCCGCTCGGTGCGCAGCTCGGCAAGGCCCGGCTGGGCCTGGGTGGTGACGGCGGCAGCGATGGTGGCTCCCATATCGGTGGCCAGCTTCCCCATGGTCCAGACCAAGGCTGGCTCCCCCGCGATGGCGATGGAGCGTCCGCCGAAATAGAAGTGGCCGTCCAGCATGGCATCCACCAGCTGAGAACGGGCGCGGCGCTGACGAGCGGGAACCGGGACTCCGGCAACGGTGGAGAGCGAGACCATCAGGCGGTCCACCGCTTCCAGTCCGGTAACCCGATCCAACAGGACGAACGGAACGCCAGTGCGCTCTTCCAAGGTCTTGGCGGCGATGCGCATGTGCTCGCCGATGGCGATGGTCAGCCGCGAGCGGCCCATCTCGCGCAGTTGGGCCACGCTGGTTCCGCCCAAGGTGGTGGGGGTATAAGCATCGGGGACATGACCATCCAGCGAGTCGGACAGATCGGGTAGAACCAACGCCTCCATACCGAAATCGGCGATGATATCCTTTAACGCTTCCACATCGCCGGGCGTCAGGTGGCAACCGGGCAGTAGATTGACCCGGTTGAGCTTGGCCTGATTACCGGGCGCGACGGTCAGCTGACGGATGATGGCGGTGACCGCCTTGCCCCAGCCGGTTTCCAGCGAGCCGGAAAAGTCGGGCGCATTCACATCCACCACGGCGATGTCGTGCAATTCTTTGTTGCGAGCCCGAATCTGGCGAACATCGCCCGCCATATCTTCGCCACGGGTCTCGGTCAAGGCGGTGGAGATCAGGCCGATGATTTCCGGCTTGGCGCGCTTGGCGATGTTCAAAAGCCCCTGCTCCACCTGATCCATGCCGCCCAAGATGGTGCTGATCTCGTTCATGGCGGTGGTCTGAAGCGGAATGGCTTCACGGAAGTGGCGGACCATCATCACCAGGGCAAAGGCGGTGCAGCCCTGAGACCCGTGGAACATGGGGAGGCAGCCCTTCATCCCCATGAAGGCCAGCGAAGCCCCCAAGGGCGCGCTGATCTTAAGCGGGCTGGATGAAAGCGCCTTGTTGTGATCGACGATGAGGGCCATGGCTTATGCCTCCTCCCACGGGGCCGGAGCACGGACCTGCGCCCAGATGGGATTGTTGATGGACTGGTCGATCTCGCGCACCAGGGCCACCATGCCGTCATAGGCGGCAAAGCCGTGATGGCGTTCCTGATTGATGTCGATCCAAGGAGTCTTGGCCTTCAGCGCCACGAATTGCGACCGCCCGCCCGACAGCATCATGTCGGCTCTGCCATCCTTGAACATGGCGTACATATCCTTGGGCGTAATGGCGTCGGCCAGTTTGTCCTCGTCGCCACCCAGGCGCTCCAGCGCCTTTTTCTTGTCCGCTTCGGTGGCCTTGCGCACCGAGGAGCCGACCACTTCCATGCCCACTTCCTGGAGAGCCTGGATCACCGACCAGCTTTTGACGCCGCCGGTATAAAGCAGCACCCTCTTACCCGAAAGCCGGGCCTTGAACGGCTCCAGCCGCGCCCAGGCCTTGGCCTCTTCCTCGGCGATCAAAGCCTCGGTCCGGTCGATCAGGGTGGAATCGGCCCCCTTCTCCACCAGCATGCGGGCGATGTTGCGCAAAGCCTCCGACGTGTCGGAAATGCCGTAGAATGATCCCTCGAAATACGGGATGTCCCAGGTTTCGTTCATCTTGCGGGCCAGGGTAATCAGCGCCTGACTGCACAAAACCATATTGGCCTTGGCGGTATGGCAGGAGGCCACATCCTTGTACCGGGCATCGCCAGTGATGGAGGCGCGCAGCCGGATGCCAAGGCGGCCCAGAAGCGGACGGAACTGGTCCAGCTCACCCGCCACGTTGTACTCGCCCAGAATATTGATATCGCACGGCCCCACATCATCGGGTTCCATGGTGCCGATCACATGCTCGAACAAAGCGTCGCCGCCCAGGCGATTGCCCAGATTCTTGGACCCCGCGAAGCCGGGCGCATTGATAGGGATCACCGGGGTGCCCAGGCGTTGAGCCGCAGCGCGACAGACCGCCTCCACATCATCGCCGATCAGCGATCCGACACAGGTCTGATAGACGAAGACCGCCGCCGGGTTATAGCGGGTGATGGCCTGCTTGATCGCCTTATAGAGCTTCTTCTCGCCACCGTTGATGATGTCGAGATTGCCCATATCGGTGGTGAAGCCGCGGCGATAGAGATCGGAACCGCTGCTCCATGAATTGCGGGAGTCCCAGGAATTGCCCTCGCAGGCAATGGGGCCGTGGACCAGATGAACCACATCGGTGATGGGCTGCAACGCGATCTTGGCGCCGTCAAAGGCACAACCACCGGCAGCAGCCCCAGGGACCAGCGACGCGCCGCATCCCTTCTTACGATCCTTGTCGGACTTCGCCTGATTGGTGGCGCAGCCCGGTTCGTTCATCAGCTCCTGGATTTTTCGCTTGAGCATGAGAGGACCTCCCGGTGCGGTTCACCAAGATGTCTCGCAAGCCTCGTGCCAGAATTAAAAACGGCTGAAATGCTGGCGTTTCAAATGTATGTCCGCCACAGATCCCTCGCCAATGTCGGATATACGACACGACATCAAGGGGAGGATATTTTCAAATTCAGGCATGACGCGTATAAAATCTCGCTAAACCCCTACAGGTCGACAGAACAAAATAAAAACCATCAAAGGTAGTTGATGAATGATGGGAATCCATCTAACATTAACATCTCTACATAAAACCAATGCAATTGGGATGCTAACGGAGGCTGAGATGAAAACTCTGGCGAAGTTCGGATTCTGTGTGTTTCTTGGGAGTGCGGTGTCAGGCTGCGGCGCCATGTCCACCTCGGGTGGAACCGCTGGGTGGGCCGAAAACCACCTGTTGTTCAAGGCCAATGACGATATCGAATATATCTACCGGGCAATGTCCATCACGGCCGCACTCTCGGCGGCGGCAACAGCGAACCCACATACAATTTCCAACACGGGCAATGCCAAGCAAGCCATCAGCCAAATCAATGGCTTAGTGGAAACCCTGGATTCTATGTACGCCATTGCCACCAGCACATGCGGCTCATTCGACGACAATGGCAAAATCAAGACAGTCGAATGCGAGGACACTTATCTGTATAAAACAAGATTTCAGTCACTAACACCTGACGTTGACAGGCAGATTATAAATTTAGCAAGTGTATCACTAACATCGGATTCATATAAAAAATTAGCAGAAAGTATTGAGAGCGGAAACTACACAGCGCTTCCTATAGAAATATTAAAAATCGCAATGAGCATAATAGAGATCGAGAACCAAGCCTTTGGCTCTGTCCGCCAAACAATTCAAGAGTACAATTATACATACTCAACAGATGCGGAAAGGAGGAGGATCGGCTCCAAAACATTTTCCTACGAAGAGGCACTCGCCACTCAAAAGGAAAATGAAATAGATAAGACGACGCGGAAGGAATTTTACAACCACTACCTTCAGTCAACGTTCGTAACAATCCAGCAGAACTGCTTCAACATTCGCGGGAAACTTTCCCAATCCGACCAGAAGATAGATAACATATCTAATAGCTATTATTTTGATAGATCAGATGATGTCCTCCACATCAAGCCCGGAAGGTCAGAAAACAATTGTCCTATCGGGCCTTACTTTGGTAAAAAATTCACAGAAACTGGAGAATGTAAAAAAGATACTTGCCAGAAAAACTACGACGGAGCGGCTGGGAAATTCAAAGGCATCAATATCGGGCGTCAAACATCTCCAGTAATCTGCCCTTCTGGACAAGACGTAGATCCCAATATGGTGACGATGCCAGTATCCGAGACTCAGACCGCTTGTAAGGCGAAATCTAAATAAGACTACTCGGACCGATCTCCAAATGAAATC
>JAYTWE010000362.1:0-1675 GCA_043744055.1 Magnetospirillum sp. | reverse complement strand
CGCCGTGTTCCACTACCACGGCGATGGAATAGCGGGGGTTCTCTTCCGGGGCATAGGCCACGAACAGGGCGTGGTCGCGTTCCTTCCACGGCAGCTGATCGTTCTTTTTCACGCCGGTCTCGCGCTCGCGCATGGTGATGCGTCGGACCTGGGCTGACCCGGTCTTTCCTGACAGCCACATCCCGTCTTGGGTGATGCGGGCGCGATACGCGGTGCCGCCGGGCTCGTTGGAGACCGCGAACATGCCCTTGCGTACCAGAGCCAATGACTGGCGTGATACCTGAAGGCTAGGCCATTCCGGGGTGGTGCGTGATCGCGCGGATTTCTCGTTGATCTGGTCGCGGGCCACATGGGGGATCACCGCGAATCCGCCATTGGCGATGCGCGCGGTCATGACGGCCAACTGAATGGGAGTGGTGGTGACATAGCCCTGGCCGATGGCGTTGATGAGAGTCTCGCCGGGATGCCAGGGTTGCTTCAGGGCTTTCTTCTTCCAGGCCTTGTCGGGAATATTGCCCGGACGTTCGTTAGGAAGGTCGAGTCCGGTGGGGGCGCCCATGCCGAAGCGACGCGCCATTTCGGCGATCTTCTCGAAGCCGGTGCGCCGGGCCACTTCATAGAAATAGACGTCGCAGGAGTTTTTGATGCCGCTGATGAGGTCTTGGCCGCCGTGGCCTTCCTTTTTCCAGCAGTGGAATTTAATGCTGCCCAATTGGGTGTGGCCAGAGCAGAAGACCCGCATTTCTGGCGTGATATCACGGGATTCCAGGGCCGCCAAGGCCGTTACCAGCTTGAAAGTGGAGCCTGGTGCGAATTGACCGGAGATGGCCTTGTTGGAGAGCGGAGAGCGGGGATTGGTGGACAACTCCTTCCATTCCTCGGTCGTCAGGCCGCGGTTGAAGGAATTGGGATCGAAGCTGGGGGTGGACGCCATGACGATGACATCGCCGCTATGAATGTCCATCACCACCACGGCGGCGCTCTCATCGCCCAGGCGCTGGGCGGCGTATTCCTGCAACTTGACGTCAAGGGTGAGGTTGAGGTCGATTCCAGGCTCGCCTTCCTTGCGCTCCAGTTCTCGGATAACGCGGCCGACCGCGTTGACTTCAACCGAACTGGTGCCGTGGCGACCGCGCATGGCCATGTCGTAGATGCGCTCGACGCCGCCCTTGCCAATGCGGAAGCCGGGGAGTTCCTCCAGGGGATCTTCGGTCAGCTCGGTTTCGGACACCGCCGAGACATAGCCCAGGATATGCGCACCCAGGCTTTCCAGCGGATAGTAGCGACTTTGGCCCACATCAATCAGAACGCCAGGAAGATCGGCAGCGTTAACCTCGACGCGGGCCACTTCCTCCCAGGTCAGATTCTCGCGGACACTGATGGGAACGAAGCTGCGACGGCGACGGGCTTCCTTGTGGACGCGGGCGCGTTCACCGTCACCGATGGTGATGATCCGCGACAGCCCATCCAAGGTGTAGTCCAGCGACGGAGTACGCTCGGCGACCACCATGACCCGGTAATTATGCTGATTGACCGCCATGGCGATGCCGTTGCGGTCTAAAATCAGGCCCCGAGGCGGAGCCAGAAGGCGGGTGCTGACCCGATTATCTTCGGCCAGCATGGAGAAGCGGTCAGCCTCCATGACTTGAAGATAGTACATACGAGCCGCCAAAGC
>JAYTWE010000361.1:0-3552 GCA_043744055.1 Magnetospirillum sp. | reverse complement strand
GCATTCTTTTTCAAAAAGTTTTAGGGCAGGTATATGTCCGTAAGTCAGCGCTCATCGGCGCATGGCCACCACGGTGAGCCAAGCCCGATTGAAGGTCTGTCGTCGAGCCGCATTCGATGCTGACCCCCGCCATAGTCATGTTATTTATTCATGGCCATGTTATTTTTTATCATGTCGATGATATGTTTGTGACGTTTTCATGTCACAGGCTCGCGTCATGGCACGGTCAGACCGTCAGATTGCTCATATCCAAGTCCTGACCGCCCAAACAAGGGCGGCCTTACAGGCGCGTGATTTCGGTTTGGCCGAGATATCCGCTCGGCAGATCATAACCGCGGAGCCCAACGCTCTTAGCGGTTGGCTGCTGCTGGCCCGCGCCCTGTTCGGAACCGAGCGCCTGGACGAGGCATTGGATGCGGCCCGTCGGGCGGTGACCTGTGCTCCTGATCAGCAAGAGAGTCATCTGCAAGTCATCATCACCTTGATGGAAATGGGACGTCCAGAAGACGCGTTGGATCAGGCTGAAAGCTTTCTTCGCGCCGATCCCGCCAGCCCAGATGCGGCAGCCCTGTATGGTTTGGTTTTGCGCCGGGTTGGGCGGCTGGACGAAGCCGTGGTCAAGTTAGAGCAGATGATCAAGGCTCATCCCGGTCATCTTGCCAGCCGGTTATGGCTGGCCCATGCCCTGCATGACCAGGGACGCAATCATCGGGCTGCCGAGCTGTATCAAGGTTTGATCGCACAGATTCCCAATCTGGAAGAAGCTCATTTCGGTCTATCCAATACCTTGGCCGATGCTGGTCGATTAATGGAGGCGGCCGCGGCTTATGGACGCGCCGCTCAGTCGATCCCAGGCTTCAATCAGCGTTGGCCGGAATTGTTGATTCCGTTGGACGAATTGTCCGATCCGGTCATCCCGGTCGCTCCGCCCCAGACCGGCGGCATCTCCATGGTTCTGGCCTTCGCGCCGTTCGAGCTTCCCTCGGTCCCGTTGGGATTGGCGACGCTGAAATCCTATGTGGAGAGCACATCACCCCACCGGATTACCACCGTGGATATGAACGCTCGCTTTTTTCAGGCATTGCGGCGTTCGCTTGCTGCGGGAACCACGCCGTTCAAGCTGCCGGATATTCCCGGCTTCCTGGGCGCCTGTGATTTCTTGTCGCGCGAGTCTGATGATTTCTACCGGGCGGAGATCTATGAACCCGCCGCCCTGACCTTCGAGCAGACCATCAGCTCGGTCAAAACCCTCTTCACGCGCCAATGCGAAAACCTACGCCACATCTTTGGCCCGGTTCCCTGGCATGCCCGCGCCATGGCCCGCGCCTTGGTGGCCTCTTCGCCCAAGGTGGTGGGGCTTTCGGCCATGTTCGACCCGCAATTGCCGGCGGTTCACGCCTTGGCTCGCGCCATTAAGCTGGTGGCCCCCGATGTGATTGTGGCTTTGGGCGGCGGTGCATTCTCTGCTTCCGGTATCGAGCCTTTGCTGGCGGCTCATTATGTGGATTATGTGGTGCTGCAAGACGGGGAAGAGACACTGTCTTGTCTTCTCACCGCCCTGGCGGCAGGCGAAGAGCCCGATCTGGCTGGATTGTGCCACCGCCGCGCCGACGGCCGTTTCGCCATCAGCGACGAGGCTCGCCCCATCAAGCAAGAATCCGTCCCACCTGCCGATTTCTCTGATTACGACCTTGGGATCTATTTCAACCCCCGTCCTGTTCTGCCGGTATTGACCTCACGCGGTTGTTATTGGCGGCGCTGCACCTTTTGTAATCATTTCGCCAGCTATGCCGGAAACTACAAGGCTCAGTCCATCGACCGGGTGGTGGACGAGCTGGAACAGCATATGGCCCGGTATGGCGTGCGCCATTTCACCTTGGTGGATGAGATGATCTCGGCGGCGCGCTTCCGTAAAATCGGCGAGGAGATTCTCGCCCGCAAACTGGATGTTACGTATTACGCCCTGGCCAAGCCGACCGCCGACTTCACCCCGGATATTCTTGACGTCATGTATCGTTCCGGTTGCCGTTATATCCTGTGGGGTCAGGAATCTGGCAGTGAGCGTATGCTGTCCATGATGGACAAGGGCAATACAGTCGCCTCTTCCCATGCCACCTTGCAGGCTTCGGCTCGTGCCGGTTTGCGCAATCATTTGTTCTTGATGGTGGGCTATCCCACCGAGGGATTGGCCGAGGTGGAAGACACGATTCGCTTCCTTTACGACAATCATGCCGCCATCGACCAGACTCAGAGCGGCGCGTTCATGTTGGAAAAGGGAACGCCGCTGTATTCCCGTCCTGCTGAGTTTGGGATCTCCAAGATCTTCGACCGTCGCAGCTATGGGGGGTGCCAATTGGTACGGTTCGAGGTGGCGTCTGGGTTACAGCCTCCCCAGGCCGAGGCTGCCGAACTGGCGCTTCGGCAAACCTTTTTTCCTCACTTCAATCCGTTCTCACGGTTGCTGGGGGATTTTCGCGATCACGCCCTGATTATCTATAGCAAGGTGCCTCGCCCGATTGTACGGCCAGCCCGGCCTGACCTCGATCAAGCCATGGGGGCGGTCAGGCAGGCCATCGGTTATTCTCCTGGCGGCGCGGCGGCGGCGAACTGCTCGTAAGCTTCCAGCGCCAAAGCTCCATACATCAAGGATGGTCCACCCCCCATATAGACCGCCATGGCGATGGTCTCCATAACCTCTTCACGGCTGCCGCCCAGGTCGAACACGGCTTTGGCGTGGAAGGCCAGGCAGCCATCGCAGCGGGCGGCGATACCCAGGGCCAAGGCCATCAGTTCTTTGGTCTTGGCATCCAGGGCGCCTTCGGCGGTAGCCGCCCGCGCCATGGCGGAAAAGCCCTTCATGGCCTCAGGCGCGCCGCTACGGATTTGGCCGACCAGTTTTGATAGTCCGCCCGCCATTTCGCTCCAGTCTTTTATCATCGGGAAACCTCTTTGAATGGGTAGACCATTATTTAGTTTAATCTAATATAGTGGCGTACCCAATGACAATGCCGCGCCAGACATAACTGTCATGCGCGGCATTGTCGCCGATGAAAAATAAAGGGAGGACGGGGAGGCGGATCAGGCCGCCTGGGCGCAGATCTCGGGGAAATTTGCTTCATCGCACCACTCGCGGCTGACCGGAGCGCCATCGCCCCCCAGCACCGAGTACCACACGATATTTTCAGTCACGCGAATGACTTCGCAGAGGGCGGGCGTATTCTGCCCTTTTGCCAGCGCGTCCTGACACACCAGCCGCGCATGCGCGAAACGAAGGCCCGACGACGGTTTCATGGTAAGCTCCCAGGTCCTGAACATACTGTGCTCTCAAGCGCGGATCACGCTTATGACGCAATGCAGCATAACCTGGAATGTCTTACAAAGCGGTTGATGAATCGCGCTAAACTTGATTTTTGCCGCGTCGCAACAGCATGGCGACCATCCATCTTTGCATGGCTAGACCGTTTCGCGTTCACACGCGAACGGTCTAGCTTTGCCTGAGGCGGAAAAAGCTCTGCTTTTTCAGGGCTCAAGCGCCGCTCGGGCTAGAGAGCG
>JAYTWE010000360.1:0-8489 GCA_043744055.1 Magnetospirillum sp. | reverse complement strand
GAGAACGGCACCACATACATGGTGCGGCCCTTCATGCAGCCGTCATACAGCTTGGTCATCCTCACCTTCATCTCGGCGGGCTCGACCCAATTGTTGGTGGGACCGGCATCATTCTTGTTATTGGAGCAAATGAATGTGCGGTCTTCAACGCGGGCGACGTCGCGGGGGTCAGAGCGGCAGAGATAGCTGCCGGGACGAAGCTTCTCGTTCAGCTTAATCATGGTGCCACCGGCAACCATCATCTCGCACAGAGCGTCGTATTCCTTCTGAGATCCGTCGCAAACATGAATATTGGCGGGACGGCACAAACGCGCCATCTCGTCGATCCAGGCCAGGAGTTTAGAATTCATGGTTGTCCCGCCGGGGATACCGAGCTTGCTCATGTCCGTCCTTCTCCGCTTGCAAGACCTTCGGGGCTGTGCCACCGCCGTGAAATGAGGACGCGAAGATAGCCCCCGGATGCCCTGTGGGCAATGCCCTTGGCGGAGAAACTTCACCAAAACTTAAGATTTAAATGTTGACCTGGGCCTTCTTCATGATGACGGCATCAAAAGCGGCGCTTGGACTCTCTGCCGGGGTGTTGAAATTAACCCGCCGACAGGTTTCGGCGTTTCTGATGTCGCAGCCGTCCAGATCGATGCCGGTCATGCTCCAAGGCGAAGCGTCCGCTTCATTGGCCAAGGCGCTGTGGGCCTCTGGATGCTCGGTGTTGAGGCGGGTCAGAAGCCCTGCTTCGGCCTCCGCCATGACCTTGGCTTCGGTCTTGGGGATCAGCGGGGCGTCGAACCATACCGCCCGCGCAAAGCCACCGACGAAGTGGACTCGTTCCAGTCGTAAGGTCCAGATGGAGAAGTCGGCAAATCCGGCGTAAAGCTCGGCGGCGGGGTGGCGGGCCAAGAACCGGGCCTTCAGCCTGGGGTCGGAATTCTCCTCGGCAATTCCGACCAAGGTGACGCGCGGCCCGGTCTGGGGATTGGCGTGCCCTTCGCTTCCGTCCAGCAGCAGGGCGGCTTTCGCATCGGCGCGCAGATTGCGGGTGTGATCGGCCAGACCCGACAACAGCAAGATGGGGGTAAGGTCATGATCGAAGGCCACAGTCACCAGTGAGACATAGGGGCGGCCGTCCAGGCTGGTGGCCAGGGCGGCTTTGCCCTGGGCGCGGGCGACCCGGCGGAGGGCGACCCGATTATTGGCGGGACGTTCTGACTTGGCGTCGCGTTCGTTCATTGCATTTCCTGCGCATGTTACGTTGAATGGCCTGATAGCGTCCCTGGCTGGAGATCATTGCAGATGAAGACCGTGGTTGGAATTGCCCTGGCAATAATTCTTGGATTTGCCGCCCCCGCACTGGCGGGTGATGTCTCTGCCGTCAAGGCTTGGGCGCGGGCCACCAGTCCGGCCAACAAGACCGGCATCGCCTTTGTCACTCTGGCCAATTTGGGGGCTTCTCCCGACAGCTTGACCGGGGCTGCCACTCCGGTGGCCGCCAATGTGGAATTCCACGCTCATGTTCATAAGGACGGGCTGATGAAAATGCAGCCTCAGCCCAAGGTGGAGCTGGCCGCCGGTCAGACTCTGGAATTCAATCCGGGCGGATTGCATCTCATGCTGGTGGATTTGAAGTCCCAGTTAAAGCCGGGCCAAAGCTTCCCGCTGACCCTGACTTTCGCCAAAGCGGGGAATGTTGATGTGGTGGTGACGGTGGAGGGCCAGGGCGGCATGGATCACTCGATACATGATGGGGCTATGCATGAAGAGCACATGAACGATCCCGCCCATAAGGCCATGCATGAGGAACATATGAAGGACCCCGCCCATAAGGCTATGCATGACCAGATGCATGGCACGGGAAAATGAGCGGGGAGTCCAGCCCTCTGTTCCAGGGCCACGAATCCAGATTTCGAATTGGTTGATTTTATCGTCTTGGCCGGGCTTGTCCCGCGGCTGTCCGGTTCAATTTGTAGACTGAGCGCACGGTGTTGATTCTAGTCGTGTTCAGACGTTGGCGCGTCTCCTGGACACGAAATGGAGCAACACCGTGCGGCATCAAAATAGCGTTCTTCACGATCTTTTGAAGCACGTTCCGTGGGGCGTGTTTGAGCAACTGGTTGGCGCGCATGAGGCGGACAAGCATGTCCGTCGCCTCTCGACCAAGAACCCGTTCAGCGATCCCGTCCGCGAGGTCCGCGTCCGTATCAGGCCCCGTCGTCGCCTTCGCCCACATCGTCGATCATAGTTCCGCTGAGGGCGAGCAATGCGTCGGCTCCGGCATCGGGGATGGCTTCCACCGCTCGCAGGTGACGGTCGATGGCGCGCTTTCTGACCGCCACGGCGTCGATGCTCGACGATGCTTCTTGCAGCTTCTTTTGCACCTTGTCGAGGACGTCGCCGTATTTGCCGAACTCGGTCTTGACCGCGCCCAGGATTTCCCAGACCTCGGACGACCGCTTTTCGATAGCCATGGTCTTAAAGCCCATCTGTACCGCGTTGAGGATGGCTCCCAAGGTGGTGGGACCTGCCGCCACGACCTTGTAGTCGCGTTGGATCATATCCATCAGGCCGGGGCGGCGCAGGACTTCGGCATAGAGGCCTTCGGTGGGCAGGAACAAGACGGCGAAATCGGTGGTGACCGGGGGATTGATGTATTTGTCGCGGATATCACGGGCGAAGCTTTTGACGCGGGTTTCCAGCGCCTTGGCGGCGGCTTCCACCGCTTCGGGGTCGGCGCGTTCCACCGCCATCTGAAGCCGCTCGTAATCCTCGTTGGGGAATTTCGAGTCGATGGGCAGCAGCACTTCGGGGTCTTCGTCGCCCTTGCCCGGCAGACGGATGGCGTAGTCCACCCGTTCCAGGCTGCCTTTTTTGCAATTGGCTTCGCGCATGAACTGGTCGGGACGGAAAATCTGTTCCAGCAGATTGCCCAACTGCACTTCGCCCCAGGTCCCGCGCGTTTTGACGTTGGTCAGGACCCGCTTCAGATCGCCGACGCCATTGGCCAGGCTTTGCATCTCGCCTAAGCCCTTGTGAACCTGTTCCAGCCGGTCGCTGACCAGCTTGAAGGATTCACCCAGGCGTTTTTCCAAGGTGCCTTGCAGCTTTTCATCTACGGTCTGGCGCATCTGCTCCAGTTTGGCGGTGTTTTCGCCGCGCAGTTTTTCCAGATGTTCCGCCACGATGCGCGTCTGTTCGGCCACCGTCTTGGTGACGGTCTCTAGGCGTTCCTTCAAGGTGTTGGACAGCGCCTCGCCCTGACTTTTCAGCCCGGTGGTGACCTCTTCGCGCAGATTGCGGCCTTGGGTCGCCTGATCGGCGCGGAATTCCGCCAGCTTTTGTTCCACCAACACCCGTAACTCGGTGTGGTTTTTTTCCGCACTGGCCAATGAGCCGTCCTGGAAGGCGCGGATCAGGCCGTTGACTTCTTCGCGCCCCATGCGGGCCTGGGCGGTGGCTTCGTCGCGGCCGCGCAAGGCCTCGTCGCGAAGGGCGCGTTCCAGCCGATCCAGCCGTTCCGACTGGTCGTCCTTGCGCCGGAGCAGCAAGACCAGCACTGCCGCCAGAGCGGCGAAGGACAGGGCGGCGGAGATGATGGAATAGATCACGGATTTTGTTCTCCCGCATGAACCAGAAAGACCAGCTTGGCGGCCCCCCGGTCGCGTTGATCCACTTCGCGAAATCCGGCGGGCGGGGTCAAGGTCTCGGCCTCAGCCATTTCGACCACCACCAGGGCTTGGTCGGCCAGCCAGTTTTTAGCGGCCAGCGCTTCCAGGCAGGGTTCGATCAAACCGGAGTGATAGGGCGGATCGAGAAAGGCCAGAGTGCAGCGGCGCGGCGCCATGGGTGGTTTGGTGGCGTCGATGCGGATCACCTTGGTTCGGTTCTCCTCGCCCAGCGCCTTGATATTGGCATAGATGGCGGCCAGGGATTGGGCGTCCAGTTCAAGGAAGCTGACATGTGCCGCGCCGCGCGACAGGGCTTCGAGCCCCAGCGCGCCGGACCCGGCGAAAGCATCCACTACCACCGCCCCATCCAGATCCACCAGATCGGTATGGGCTAAGATATCGAACAGCGCTTGGCGCACCCGATCGGCGGTGGGGCGTGCGATGCGGCCGGGTGGCGCTTCCAGGCGTCGGCCTTTATGGAATCCGGCGATGAGTCGCATTGGGTCTCGCCTTTTTGGTGTCGGGAGAACCGCCTTTGGCGGGGGCTTCGGTCCTGGTTCCGTCGGCGGCGTAATAGGGTTTCTTTTTGGTCGAGGCGAGACGCTTGTCTTCGACCAGTTTTTCCTTGCGGGCCTTGGCTGCGACTCGCTGCTCTTTCTCGCGTTCACCCGCCGACTTGTTTTCCGGCTTGGCGTGCAAGACGGCTTTTCCCTGGCCCAATTGTTCACGCATGACCTTGCCGGGGATTTCCTCCACCTCGCCATCGGGCAGGGCGCCCAGTTGGAACGGGCCATAGGAGACGCGGATCAGCCGGGTGACCGGCCAGCCGAGAAACTCCATCACCCGGCGGATTTCCCGGTTCTTGCCTTCTTGCAGCGATACGGTAAGCCAGGCATTAGCCCCTTGCTGGCGATCCAAGGTGGCGTCGATGGCGTCATAGGTCACGCCGTCCACGGTGATGCCCTTGGCCAGCTTGACCAAGGTGGTTGGATCGACCTCGCCATGGACCCGCACCCGGTAGCGGCGCACCCAGGCATTGGAGGGCAGTTCCAGCTTGCGGGCCAGTTCTCCGTCATTGGTCAGCAGCAGCAGACCTTCGGAATTGAGATCGAGCCGTCCCACCGAAACCACGCGGGGCATGCCGTCGGGCAGTTTGTCGAACACCGTCAGGCGGCCTTCCGGGTCCTTGTGGGTGGTGACCAGGCCGGACGGTTTGTGATAGCGCCACAGCCGGGTGCGCTCGGGCTCGCCCAGGGGCTGGCCATCGACGATAATGATATCGGCGGGGCTGACCACGCAGGCGGGGCTTTCCAGCTTGGAACCGTTGACCACCACGCGGCCCTGCGCGATCCAGCGTTCCGCGTCACGGCGGGAACAGAGTCCGGCACGCGCCAGACGTTTGGCGATCCGTTCGCCTTTTTCTTCGGTCATAAACAAGCCTCCACCATGGCGCGCAGCAAAGCTGTATCCGCCGGGCTGACAGTGTATTCCGGGTGCCACTGCACCCCGATGCAAAATTTTTGGCCGGGCACTTCAATGGCCTCGATCACTCCGTCGGGGGCGGTGGCGCTGATGGTGCAGCCTGGACCGACGGCCTTGACCGCCTGATGATGAGTCGAGTTGACCATGATACGGCTTTGACCGGTGATGGCGGCCAGCTTTGATCCCGGCGCCAGCGCGATATGGTGACTGGGCTGGGTATGGGACGTTGATTGTTCGTGGTCCAGGGCGTCTTTGATTTCATCGGGAATATGCTGGATCAAGCTTCCACCCAGGGCGACCGCCATCAATTGTTCTCCGCCGCAGATACCGAGAACCGGCAAGTCGCGATCCAGAGCGCCTCGGATCAAGGCCAGTTCAAAGGTGGTGCGTCCCGGCTTCAGAGTCACCGTGGCGTGACGCTCTGTCGTGCCGAACAGGGCGGGGGCCACGTCGAAGGCTCCTCCACTGACGATCAGGCCTTGGATCATGCTGAGATAATTTTCGACCAGATCGACGTGATGAGGGAGGCAGAGAGGGACGCCGCCAGCGGCGGCCACCGCCTCGCAGTAGTTCTTACGCAGGGCGTACCACGGCATTTTGGAATAGCCGCCGGGTTCCTCGCTGTCGAGGGTGATGCCGATGATTGGTCTCATGCCGCCTTCCTATACAGTTCCGGCAAAGGCGAAGCCATGGTAAAGCGGAAGCATGACCGTCTTCATGACCATGGCATTCCAACAAGCCGAGGCAGCCGCTCTTCGCGGCGAGGTGCCGGTTGGCGCCGTGCTGGTGCGTGACGCGGAGGTGATCGCCGCTGCCGGCAATCGGGTGGAGGAGCTGTCCGATCCCACAGCCCATGCGGAAATGCTGGTGATTCGTGCGGCGGCCGAGGTCTGCGGCGGCAAGCTGGAGGGGTGCGACCTTTACGTCACCTTGGAGCCTTGTCCCATGTGTGCCGCGGCCATTTCACTGGCGCGGGTCCGCCGGATCTATTTCGGAGCCTATGACCCGAAGGGCGGCGGCGTTGAGCATGGCGCCAAGGTGTTCGACCACTCCACCTGTCACCATCGTCCCGAGATTTACGGCGGCATGGACGAGCACCGGGCGGCGGAACTGCTGCGAGCATTTTTCCGCGAAAGACGGTAGGCTTTTCTGGAGGTGTTTATCGAGAGGTGTTCCCATGATCCGTCTCGCCGTCTTCGCCGCCTTCTTGGGGCTGTTGGGCAATTTCGCGGCAGAGGCCGCTGAGCCTAAGACCCACCGTGTCGCCATTCAGGTGTCTGACAGTGATCCCGCCCGGATGAATCTGGCGCTCAATAACGCCGTCAATATTGTGAAGACCTATCAGGAACGCCGGGAAGTGGTGGAGGTGCGCATCATCACCTATGGCCCCGGCGTGACGCTGGTTCGATCGGATACGTCACCCCTGGCGTCGCGGGTGAAGTCCTTTGTCGAGGGCGTGCCGGAAGTAAGCTTTGACGTCTGCGACAATACGCTGGTGGCGCTGCGCAAGGCGGAGGGGAAGGATATTCCTCTGCTGGACGGCATCAGCCATGTGGAGGCTGGGGCGGTGACCTTGATCGACCTGCAAGAGCAGGGGTGGAGCTATATCCGTCCTTGATCCACAACCTGTTCCAGCCAGGTCGTCAGATCGTCGGTGATGTGGTGGACATGGGAGATATCGGTTCCATTCTGATTCAAAATCGCTGAATCGGGATGGTCGTCTTCCCTGACCCATAAGGTGGTCATGCCCAGGGCTGCCGCAGGCACCAGATTGCGCTGGATGTCTTCCACCATCAGGGCCTGTCGGGGATCAATACAGTGACGCTTGATCATCATGTCGTAGCATTCGGGCTGTGGCTTGGGGATGAAGTCAGCGGCCCGGATATCGAAGATACCTTCGAAGTGGTGGGAAATCCCCAGCCGCGCCATGACGTTCTCGGCATGGTGCTCTGAACCATTGGTGAAGATCAGTTTGCGCCCCTGAAGCCTGGATAATACCGCATCCAGGCGCGGGGCTGCGTCCAGAACCGTGCAGTCGATGTCATGGACATAGGCGAGAAACTCATCGGGCTCGATCTTGTGAACCTGCATCAGTCCGCGCAAGGTGGTGCCGAATTCCCGGTAATAGCGTTTTTGCAGAATAAAGGCCTCATCCAAGGAGAGCTGAAGAAGCTTGGCGATGAAGCGGCGCATGCGGATGTCAATCTGGGGGAACAGGCTCGATGACGCCGGGTACAGCGTATTGTCGAGGTCAAAGACCCAGGTCTCGATGTGGGATAGGTCCGGTGTCATGGGGCATTGGTAGCCGGATGTTGAGATGGACGCAAGTCTCCGGCCCTTAGGGGCTCGTTAAGTCGTCATGCCTATGGTATGGAGTCAGATCCATATTTCGAATTGAGATATCAGAGAGAATGGACACGACCAGCGACAAACATCGCGGCAGATCGACCTTTGGCAGCAAGAGCAATGCTGCCTTAGGTCTGGATGGTCTTGCGGCCTTTCCTGGTCCCGCCGTTATTTTGGATCGTGATGGGCAGATTATCGCCAGCAATGGCCGGGCCGAGACGCTGGCCGCCATCATCGCCCTTGGCCGTCTGGCCTGCCTTCCTACCATTATGGCCAAGCCTGGTGTAACTGCCGTGGAATCTCTGTCCATGACCAGTGGTGGGACAATGATTCTCGATCTGGTCTGTCTGCCCACGGAAAATGGACAATTGTTGATCTTGGGCCGCGACGTCACCTTGGAGCGAAATCTGCGGGCCGCTTTGGTGGAATCGCGTCAGCGTTACAAAGACCTGGTGGAGATTTCCAGCGACTTCGCGTGGGAAATCGGTTCGGACGGCCGCTTTATCTTTGTCAGCCCCAAGGGCGCCATGGGTTTTGCCGCCGACGAGTTGGTGGGGCGGCCACCCGCTGATTTCATTTTTCATGAGGATGGCGTTGTCGGGCCAAGCCCGTTCGAGACCAATGTGGAGATGGAGGATGTCGAAGTCTGGATGCGCCAGAGCGATGGTTCTCAGGCTTGTCTGGTCGCCTCGGCTACTCCTATTCGCGGCGATCGCGGCGAGTGGAAGGGCGCGCGGGGCGTCTGCCGCGACATCACTCAGGAACGCTTGCGCGATGCGGCGCTGACCCGTGCCAACAACCGCGAAAGGCTGTTGAGCTATATCGTGCGGACCATCCGCGACGAGGTTGATCCTGCGGATATGTTGAAGACGGCGGCCGAGGCCACCGCCCGTGCCCTGGGAGCCACGGGGTGTCAGATATTTAGAATTCTGCCCGACGCATCGGATTTTGAATTATCGGCCCTGTCCGGTCTGGCGGGCGATGAGAAGAGCGTCTTGGATT